>NZYH01000045.1 GCA_002697825.1 Nitrospina sp.
TTATTCAAAAATCTACCCTACAAAGGATGGACGTATAAAATACTATTTTAATAAATGGAGAAAACTCCCAAGGGCGCCTCAGTTTACTCCTGCAGGGTAATTAAGATTTAAACCCTGATCTATAGATAATTAAAAATAATCCAAAAGAAATTTTTCGCCTATTTTTTAGTTTAAATAATATTAATTAAGTTATTGAAATAAAAGGATTATTTTTATTATAAGATCTATTTTTTACTGTTTTGCAATTTATTTTCCTATTTTTAAACCATTTTAAAACATATTTTAAAACATATTGATATATTCAATATTTTTATTATTTTTTTAATTATTAGCAATATTTATTAGCAATATTTATTAGCAATATAGTCTTTAAGAAAAGATAGCAAAGGCTTTGATTATTAAACAGATTTGTTTATAATGCTGAGACCGAAAACCTTTCTATTTGAGATCTAATTATGAGTATTGATGACAAAGAGTTAGAAGAGTTTATGCCTGCCCTCGAGTTGGATTGGACCGATGAGGCTCAGACCCGTATGAAAAATGTACCGTTTTTCGTGCGTAAAAGTGTTGTCCGTGGGATTGAGCAATATGCAAAGGATAAAAGCCTTACATTGATCGATGAAGAAGTAGTTTCACGAGCTAGGCAAGAGCGAGAAGGCGCAGCAATGGAGGCCGCAAAGAAAAAGCGTGAAGCAACGCAAGCCGCATCCTCTGACGAAACTCCCACACGTCGTCAATATGTAAGTTTTACTTTTTATAAGCTCGACCCTGCTTTTCGCCGACTTCCAAAAGATGAGCGTGATAAAGGGATTAAAGAGTTTATCGATATTTTAGAAGAGTATGATAATTCCTCCGATATGATCCTGCTATGCTACACCATGGTAGGCTTGCGTGGTGACACGGATATAATGACTTGGAGAATCTGTTACAGCATGGAAGAGTTTCAGGCCATGACCACCAGGTTATATCAAACTGGACTTGGGAAGTATCTCAACATATCGCATTCTTACCTTTCTATGACAAAGCGGTCCATGTATATGGATTTTATCAATCCAGAGCATGAAGAAGACCGAACACACATCATTCCAGGTAAGGCTAAATATCTCTTCATTTATCCCTTCGTAAAAACCCGCGAATGGTATCTTCTGACTCAATTTACCCGTCAGGGAATTATGGATGAACATATCTTTGTTGGTAATAAATATCCTTCTGTTAAGTTAAATACAACTTACTGTTTTGGTATTGATGATTATGAATTTGTTGTCGCTTTCGAAACTGACTCGCCGGATGACTTTCTTGATCTTGTACAGGAATTACGCGAAACGGAAGGTAGTCGATATGTTAAAGAAGACACACCTATATTCAGTTGTGTTGCAGTGTCTATCGAAGACGCAGTAAAAAGCCTTGGTTGCTAGAGGTATAAACCGTCAGATAAACGTTTAATAGTTTCATTCGAAAACTATCGTTTTTTAAATTTAAAACTAAGAGTTCCTGAAACTTTTGCGATAAGATTACACCGTATCACGGAAGTCGCATCCTAAAAAGCGATCCCGTTTAGATCGATTTTTGAGTTATTGATCTAACTATTTTCCCTCCTCCTTAGGGGAATCCATTTTTTATATTAAATTTATATTTAAAAAGTAAAATGTACTCTAGAAAATCCTGGGAGTATATCTATTGAAAAAAACTAAAATAGTTGTGATTGAAGACGAAGCTGATATTCTCGAAGTCATTGACTATAATCTTTCAAAAGAAGGATTTGATGTTAATTCTGCTTTGGATGGAGAAAAGGGATTGGTTTTGGTACAAAAAGAAATACCTGACTTGGTTCTACTTGACCTTATGCTACCTAGCATAGATGGAATAGAAATCTGTCGTCAATTAAAAGCCAATTCTGCAACGCGTTCCATTTCTATCATTATGGTGACCGCAAAGGGTGAGGAGAGCGATATTGTATTGGGTCTTGGAATAGGGGCTGATGATTATGTGTTGAAACCTTTTCGTCCTCGGGAACTCATTGCAAGAGTTAAATCGGTTTTACGTCGAGGTGGATTAAGGGAAGAAGAAGAACAAGAAGTCCTTTCGTTTGATGAGCTGATTATCGATTGTAATCGTCATGAAGTGAGGTTAGAAAACAAAAAAGTTAACCTAACTGCTATGGAATTTAAGCTTTTGTATTTTCTTGCTTCGCATCCGGGTCGAGTATTCACACGCGAGCAAATATTAAATAATGTGTCTTCTGACGATGCATATATAATCGACCGTAATATTGATGTTCATATACGTTCTATCCGTAAAAAACTTGTTGAAAAACGAGATCTGATAGAGACNATCCATCGCGTGGGTTATCGATTTCGTGATGAGGAGATTGGGTAATTGATTCGTTCTCGGATCTTATGGAAACTTTTTGTTGGTTATGTAGTTCTCATATTACTTTCCACCGTAATGGTTGGGGTTCTTATTTCCAAGCAGGTAGAAAAAGAAACTCTAAAGGAAATTGAACAGTCTCTAAATGTTCGTGCAACTCTGCTTAGGGGNATGGCTCTAGATATTTTTTCCCTTTCTTCTANGAAAAAACANCAGGAACGCATAAAAAGTCTGGGAAAAGTAACCAATACACGATTCACAATCATTAGATTAGACGGAACAGTGCTTGCCGATTCGCAGGAAGATCCAAAATCAATGGACAATCATGCAAATCGCCCTGAAATTCTCGCTGCATATTCTCACGGTCAAGGTATAACCACTCGATTCAGTAAAACGATTGACATTAACATGATGTATTACGCCCTCGCTATAAAAAGCGAAGGTGANTTNCTAGGTTATGTAAGAACCTCTCTCCCTCTATCTGCTATTGATAATAGGCTTTCACGTATTCATACGCTTGTTCTTTTTGCTATAAGTGTTTCTATATTAATCGCTTTAATATTAGGATTTTTTGTTGCGAGAGGTTTTGCCAAACCTTTGGCTGCCATGACCGCAATCGCTGAATCGATGTCTGAAGGCAATTATGATCAAAGAGTTTTAGTTGACAGAAAAGATGAAATGGGTTCATTAGCCAAAACTTTGAATAAAATGGCGCGAAGCTCACGCGAACGTTTGGAAACCATTGTATTGGACAATAATAAACTGGTTGCTATTTTAGCTGGAATGGTAGAAGGCGTCGTCGCAGTAGATATAAATGAAAATATTATTCATCTAAATGAATCTGCAAGAAGAATTCTTGGTATTTCAGCGAGTAAAAATTTTCATCAAAGGATCTGGGAAACAACCCATTCGCAGGAATTTTGTCAGATTATTTCTTTAGTATTAAATGAAGAAACAGAAATTAGAAAAAAGTTAAAAATTGTGATTGGCTCTATGGATCAGATTTTAGAAGTTCATGCGTCACCATTTCGAGATTCTTCGGGGGAAATGGTTGGTGCTGTTGCCGTTTTACATGATGTGTCCGAATTAGAACGTTTGGAAACTATCAGGCAGGATTTCGTGGCTAATGTCTCTCATGAATTAAAAACTCCCATCACCGCTATCCGCGGTATGTTGGAAACGATGATTGAAGATAAAGAAATGTCCGCCGATTATCACCGTAGTTTTTTAAAAAAGACGATGAACCAGACTCTTCGTCTTTCTAATATCGTTACTGACCTTCTCGCTCTTTCTCGTTTGGAGTCTGTGAAGATGGATTTTATAAGAGAATCTATAGACTTAAGGGATGTGGTTAATGATTCAATGCAGGCACTTCTTCCATTGAGTGAGGATAAAAAAATTCCCATCGAGTTGCAGATTATTGATGAGCCTATAGAAATTTTAGGTGACAGGGAAGCTCTTTTTCAATCTGTTAATAACCTTATAGATAATGCCATCAAATATAACTCAAAGCATGGTACAGTATTTCTGAGTTTGTATAAGNAAGGGAAAAATGCTGTTTTGGAAGTTCGTGATTTGGGAATTGGTATNGAACCACAGGAACAACACAGAATTTTTGAACGTTTTTATCGTGCAGATAAAGCAAGGTCAAGACAGGTGGGTGGGACTGGGCTCGGGCTTTCTATAGTCAAGCATACGGTTCTAGCGCATGTTGGCCAGCTATCTGTTGAGAGTTTTCTGGGAACGGGAAGCACATTTAAAATATCTATCCCACTTATAAAAGCATAGTTAATAGATATCCTGCCATAGGCCAAGCGAAATAAAATACCTTGAGTGTCATTATTCAGTAAATTCGGAAGAAACGACCAAATGATTAAGAAGTTATTTCTGTTAGGGNTCCTGTTTTGCATAATTGGGTATTTAGTTAATACCGAAGCTGGAGCTATGGGTTCTGAAAAAATTAAAAGNTTGGAGAAAAGACTGGAGAAGTTAGAAAAAATAGAGANATCAAGGTACAAAAAGGGCGAAAAGGAAATTATTTCTTATTATAAAAACGGNTTCAAAATGCGAACGCTTGATGATCAATTCAAATTTCAAGTAGGCGGGCGTATTCAGCACGATTGGGGTTTTTTCAGTGAATCACAGACTTTCCAATCCTCGATTGGTCAACAGGAGAATGGATCTCGTTTTCGTCGTGTNCGCTTTTTTATGGCGGGTATGCTTCATAAGGTAATGAAGTTTAAGTTTGATATCGATGTGGGGGGAGGCTCCAACGGTGTAACGTTCAAAGATATGTATATTGGATTAGCCAGGATCCCTGTTCTCGGTAATTTCCAGGTGGGCCATTTTAAACGGCCGGCATCGTTAGATTCTCTCACCAGTTCGAATTACCTGACTTTTATTGAACGTTCATTGGCAAATACTTTTTTCAAAACACGAAACACAGGTTTTGCTTTTTATAATCATNCATTAAATAANAGACTCAACTGGTCGGTTTTTATAAATAAAGAAACTAGTGAAGACCCACCTGAATTTAGGATGGATGGTGATTGGAATGTTACAAGTAGAATTTCTGGTTCACCTTATTATGCTGAAGATGGTAGAAGGTGGATTCATTTGGGAGCAAGTTGGAGCTATGAAAANGCCACGGATAATAAGATAACATTNAANGGTGCACGCGATAGTGAAATTACAACTACTTTAATTACTACAGGGGNAATACCTGCTCGTAATTTCAATATTGTAGGATTTGAAGGTGCTATAAACTGGGATCAGTTCAGTTTACAAAGTGAGTATGTGATTACTGATATTACGAGGGATCAACTTACCAATGGTCAGGTAGACGGCTATTATATTGAAGGAAGTTGGTATCTTACAGGGGAAAATCGCCGCTATTCTCGGAAAAAAGGTGTGATCACCCGTTTTAAGCCTAAAGAGATTTTCAACTGGAAAAAAAATTGGTCTAAAGGAAAAGGTACTGGTGCCTTGCAATTGGCTGCACGCTATTCAGAGCTCGATTTGAATGACCGTAGTGCAGGCATTAATGGNGGCGAACAAAAAAGCCTGACACTGGGTTTAAACTGGGAATTAAATCCCATGTCACGCATTATGTATAACTATGTTCATGCTGATTTTACAAGCGGAATNGGGACGGACAATGGCACCCTGGATTCCAATATTATTCGTTTTCAAATCGAATGGTGATCAAAAGCCCTTTAAATAATATACTTCCAAACAATTACGTTAAATACTNCTTCAATATTGCAATAGCTCATATATAAATAGGTTTTAGAAAAGTTTTATCCTACATTTTTATTTCCTTCATATATTCCTTCTACACTCCCCTTATTAATTAGTTGAAAGATTGAAATCTAATCTTTAAAAATTCTTTATTATTTCTTTAAAAATTAAAAGTAGTTTGAATATAAGGAAAAGGAGCTAAAAATGAAGAAATTACTTATGTTGATTATCTTATCTGCAGTTTTTCTNCTTTCTATGGATGATAAAAGCTTTGCGGAAGGGTTATTCGGTAAAATTCGAATAAATGGTTCCAGCACGGTTTTTCCTATAACTGAAGCGGTTGCGGAAGAATTTCAGAAGTTACACAGGAAAGTTCGCGTAACCGTTGGAATCTCTGGCACAGGAGGAGGATTCAAGAAGTTTGCAACTGGCCAGACTGATATCAACGATGCATCCAGACCAATTAAAGGTAAAGAAAAAGATAAAGCTGAAAAGAATGGTATTGACTATATTGAACTACCTGTTGCTTATGATGGCCTTTCTGTCGTTGTTAATCCAAAAAATGAATTTTTGGATTACCTTACAGTTACCGAATTACGAAAAATCTGGCAACCGGGTAGTACTGTAAAGAACTGGAATGATGTTCGACCTGATTGGCCGAATAAGCCTATTAAACTATACGGACCGGGTGCCGATTCAGGGACTTTCGATTATTTCACAAAAAAAATAAATGGTAAGTCACAGGCATCACGCTCTGATTATACTGCCAGTGAAGATGACAATGTTCTTGTTATGGGTGTAGCGGGGGACACTTATTCGCTTGGTTATTTTGGTTATGCTTATTATAAGGAAAATCAAGATAAGTTAAAAGTTGTGGCAATCGATGGAGGAGATGGTCCTATCAAACCCTCTGAAACGACTATAAATGATGGGACTTACAAGCCTTTATCTCGTCCAATTTTTATCTATGTGAGTAACAAGGCTGCGAAGCGACCTGTAATTAAAGAATTCGTATCGTTTTATTTAAAGAACGCTACCGTGCTTTCAAAAGAGGTCGGATATGTTCCACTTCCCGATACCAAGTATCAACAGCTATTGGATCAATTTGAAAAGTGGAGCACCATGCTTGTAGGAAAAAAGTCATTGGAGTCAAATGTTACCAAGGTTTCACTCAAAGATAACTAATAAAGGGAATCCCGTTATTGAAAAATAGCTTTATAAGTACAACTTTAGATAAAAATAATATTTTTGGGCAAGGTAATTCTAAAAAATGGCGGGAAGAAGTTATTAAATTTAGTTTGTTTCTTTGCGCTACCTTATCTGTATTAACTACCTTCGCTATTGTTTGGGTTTTGATCAGTGAGGCACGAATATTTTTCCAGCATGTTCCTGCCTTAGATTTTCTTTTTGGAACTAAATGGACACCTCTCCTAGAACCACGATCATTCGGTGTTGTTCCGTTAGTATGCGGGACACTTATAATAGTTTTTGGGACATCATTGATTGCTCTTCCTGTAGGTTTGGCTACTGCAATTTATTTAAGCGAATATTCCACATCCAGGCTTAGGAGTATTCTTAAACCTGTTTTAGAAGTACTTGCAGGAATTCCCACAGTGGTCTATGGATATTTTGCACTTACTTTTATAACTCCTCTTTTACGGGAGTTATTTGACGAGGTGCAAATTTTTAATGCTGCCAGTGCTTCCATTGTTGTAGGTATCATGGTTCTTCCAATGGTGGCGTCCTTGTGTGATGATACTCTTCGTGCGGTTCCAGTTTCTTTACGCCAGGGTGCCTATGCTGTAGGAGCCACAAAATGTGAAGTAATTCTTGGTGTTGTGGTGCCATCATCTTTATCGGGAATAATGGCATCTTTTTTGTTAGCTATATCCAGGGCAATAGGGGAAACAATGGCGGTTACCTTAGCGGCAGGTGCCAGCCCCAATATGACTATTGACCCATTCGTAGCCATTCAAACCATGACTGCCTACATTGTTCAGGTGAGTCTGGGTGATACCCCACAGGGAGGAGTTGCCTATCAGACTATTTTTGCGGTATCGGCTTTGCTTTTTGTCATCACTCTTTCTATGAATATTTTTTCCGGTAGATTACTTAAGCGATTTCGTGAGGTCTATGAATGATTTCTCGTAATCTTACAAATCGTTATGTCATTGCAAAAATTTTTCATGGATTTTGTTTTACTGTTGCCTGGAGCGGGGTTTTAATTTTGGGTGTTTTGCTGTTTCATGTGACCCAGGAAGGTATTCAATGGTTGGACTTACAATTCTTAAGTGATTTCCCTTCACGGTTTCCTGCAAAAGCGGGTATCCATTCAGCTTTAATTGGTACCTTATGGCTTATCAGCTTAACTGCGCTCTTTTCTGTTCCCATAGGTATTGGTGCTGGCCTTTATCTCGAAGAGTTCACAAAAAAAAATCGAATTCGTCAGTTTGTCGACCTCAATATTTCAAATTTAGCGGGGGTCCCATCGATTGTATATGGAATGTTGGGTTTAGTCATTTTTGTAAGATGGTTTGAGCTTAATCAAAGTGTATTGGCTGGTAGTTTGACAATGAGTCTTTTAATATTGCCTGTAATCATAATTTCAACACGAGAGGCATTACGAGCGGTTCCCAATACTATTAGACAAGCGGCATTCGCCTTGGGAGCAACGCGCTGGCAAACTATTTATGCGCATGTTCTTCCAGCAGCATTTCCAGGAATTCTTACAGGTATTATACTTGCTTTATCGAGAGCGATAGGTGAAACAGCTCCACTAATAATGATTGGTGCACTGACTTATGTGGCATTTGTGCCGGATGGGCCAATGGATGATTTTACGGCTCTTCCAATTCAAATTTTCAATTGGGCTTCGCGACCTCAACAGCAGTTTCATGAACTTGCCGCTGCTGGAATTCTTGTGCTGTTATTTGTCTTATTATTAATGAACTCAATTGCGGTGTTTATTCGTCATAGGTTGGAGAAAAAAAACCGATGAATGCAAACCAATTAGCCAATGTATTATCCAAAAAAAAGAAAGAGGTTGAAGATAAAATAGTTCTTCAGGCTCATAACCTTAATATTAGCTATGATAATGAATTAGCTGTAAAGGATGTCTCTATAGATATACCTGAACATTCAATCACTGCCATAATAGGACCCTCTGGTTGTGGAAAAAGTACTTTGCTTCGATCGTTTAACCGTATGAATGATTTTATTTTAGGTGCCGGATTAGAAGGAAAGGTTCTGTACCGGGGTATTGATTTATATGGAAAAGATGTGGATCCTGTTGAAGTAAGAAGAAAAATAGGAATGGTTTTTCAAAAACCAAATCCTTTTCCAAAATCAATTTTTGATAATATTGCATGGGGACCTTTAATAAATGGTTATCCAAAAAAAGGTATTTATGAGCTTGTAGAAAAATCACTTCAAGCCGCAGCTTTATGGGGAGAAGTAAAAGATCGCTTGAAAAGCTCTGCTATGGCTTTATCTGGAGGTCAACAACAACGTCTTTGTATTGCTCGGGCGTTGGCAATGGATCCTGAAATTATTTTGATGGATGAACCCTGTTCAGCGTTAGACCCTGTGTCTACTGCTCATATTGAAGATTTAATGTTTGAATTGAAGCAGGATTATACCTTAGTTATTGTGACACATAATATGCAACAGGCCTCCCGAGTCTCAAATTTCACAGCATTTTTTGAATCGGGATACCTTGTAGAATTTGGAGAAACTCAAAATATTTTTACCCTTCCAAAGAATAAACGAACTGAAGATTATGTTAGTGGACGATTTGGATAATCGAGAAAGAAAATGGCAAAGCATTTACAAAGAGACTTGGGAGATTTAAAGAAGGAGTTATTAGCTAGCGGTTCATTGGTGGAGGAAGCCCTTAATCACGCTATCGAGGCCTTGGTCAACCGAAGTATAAATCTTGCTGAGGTTGTAATAGAGGGTGATTACCAAATAAATCAAAAGGAAAATCAAATTGAAGAAGAATGTCTCAAGATTTTAGCTTTACATCAACCTGTTGCAGCTGATCTACGATTTATAATATCTGTATTAAAAGTAAATAATGATTTAGAACGCATAGGGGATTTAGCAGTTAATATTGCCGAAAGGGCTATTTATCTATCGTCGCATGACCCACTTAAGGCAGCTCTCAATTTTCCACGTATGGCTGATGGTGCCCGAAAAATGGTACGAAAAAGCCTTGATGCACTTATCGGAATGGATGCAAAGCTAGCAAGAGTTGTCTTGACGATGGATGATGAAATTGATGATTTAAATAGAGAAATGTATACAACATTACAGGATTTGATGCGCCAGAGCCCAGAATTTATTGATAGAGCAGTTCACACGCTTTCAGTGTCTCGCTATCTAGAACGGATCGCGGATTTAGCGACAAATATTGCAGAAGATGTAGTATTTATGGTGGAGGGTGAGTTGATTCGACACCAAACAGTCAAAAATACAGAATAATTAGTTATCTAGAAGTAATGCTTATCTAAATTAATCATTAGCTTAATAAACATTAAAAGCCTATTTAGGCTCCAAGGACTTCAGGAGGATTGGTGAGTTTTGGGATTTTTTCTGCTACTTGTCCTGTTATTTCTTTTGGTTTATTTTGTAGCATATTTAGAAGTCGGGCCAATGTCGATTTTAAATCCTTCCTTTCGATAACGTTATCAATTAGACCATGTTCCAATTGGAATTCGGACCTTTGAAACCCCTCAGGTAGTTTCTGTTTGATGGTTTGCTCTATGACGCGTGGCCCAGCAAATCCTATCAATGCTCCAGGTTCAGCAAGAATAATATCTCCTAGCATGGAGAAACTTGCAGAAACTCCTCCCATAGTGGGGTCAGTTAGAATCGATATGTAAGGAATTTTTTTAGAGCCGAGTTTTTGTAGTGCAGATGAAGTTTTTGCCATTTGCATGAGTGAAAAAATACCTTCCTGCATGCGTGCACCCCCTGAACAGCTTACAATAATCAAGGGTACATTATTTTCTATTGCCCTTTCTATCGTACGTGTAATTTTTTCTCCGACTACTGATCCCATGCTTCCGCCCATAAAACTAAAGTCAAATACAGCTAATTCAATGGAAATCCCATTTATCTCTCCAGATCCAGTCACAATGGCATCGTTACTTGATTTTTTCTTTATAGTTGCTCGAATTCGATCTTTATATTTTTTTGTATCTTTAAATTTAAGAGGGTCAGATGACGTCAGGTTACTATCATGCTCAATAAACGTCTCGTGATCTATTATCAGATGGATTCTTTGTCGGGCATCTAGTCGAAAATGATATCCGCATTTTGGGCAAACCTTGAGGTTACTTTCTAATTCTGAGACATAAATCTGTTCCTTGCATTTTTTACAATTGACCCATAAATCCTCATCCTTTAGGGTCTTTTTGCCGATACCGGCCTTAAGTTTATCTAACCAAGACATTTATAAATTTATTGAAGGTTGGATTCAGAGGGTTTGGTTTCTTCTGAAACCGAACCTTTATTTTTAATTAATAATCCTATTGGACCGATCACGGTGTAGGAGACCCCAAGCAGAAATAAAGCCACTCGAGGAATCGTTGCCAAAACGTAAATAAATAAGATAATAAATAGAAACCGGGAAAATGCCACTCTTTTATTGAAATTAAATTTTTTAAATGCAGGATATTTAATATTGCTCACCATAAGAAATGCCAACCCATAAATAACCATAACCATAATAAAAGGGTTGATTCTTGTAGCAAATAAATCCTCAAAGGCAATAACAATAGAGGCAACTACTACTGCTGCTGCTGGGCTTGGTAAACCAATAAAATGAGCGCTGCTAATATCAGGTTTGGTGATATTGAAACGTGCGAGGCGTAATGCTGCACATAGTAAGAAAAGAAAAGCTGCCATCCAACCCAGCCTTCCAAAAGGTTTTAAAACCCATGCATATGCGAGAAATGCTGGTGCCATGCCGAAAGTAATGATATCGGCTAAAGAGTCGTATTGCATTCCAAAGGCGCTGGTGGTTTTTGTTAGACGTGCAATCCGCCCATCCAATCCATCAAAGATCATACCTACCGAAATCGCCCAGGCGGCTTGATAAAAATCTTCGTTCAAAACAGCTACAAATGCGTAGAAGCCACAAAACACATTCCCAGTAGTAAACAAACTAGGTAGAATATGTATGCCTTTTCTTTGTATCATTTTACCTTAAGTGTCCTATAGTTGAACTGCCACCGCTGACAATATCACCTTCTTTTACATTGATTTCAGTTCCTTCAGGAACAAATATGTCGGTTCTCGAACCAAAGCGAATCAAGCCAAATCGTTCTCCTAGTTCATATTCGTCACCTTCTTTTGCGTAACAAATAATACGCCTTGCGATTAGCCCTGCTATTTGTTTAACCAATATTTTGGTAGAACCGTTGTCTATTAGAATTGCAGTTTGCTCATTATCTAAAGATGCCTTGTGGTTTGCAGCATTCAGAAACTTACCTTTATTGTACCGAGTTGCTTCAACTTTACCGGCAATAGGTATACGGTTCACATGAACATTAAACACGTTCAAAAAAATGCTAATCCGGATATAGTTACCGCTTGGTAATAATGGATCGCTCTCTTTAATAATTTCAACGACCTTGCCATCTGCTGGCGACACAATCACGTTAGGTTCAGTTGGGATGGCTCTTTCAGGATCCCGAAAAAACCAGGCACAGAAAAGAAAAAGTCCTTCAAACAATCCGGCTAGCCAGTTATAACCAAATGAATAAAAAAGCGCCGCCAAAAAAGCCAGGGGAATAATGAATATAAAGCCTTCTTTTGCTATGGGGCTGCGCATAAAATTTGGCCCCTACTGCAATTTCTTACCAACGAAAGGCATCATTTTGCGTAGCTTTTCGCCTATCTGTTCAACACGGTGTTCTTTACCTTTACGAAGTAGAGCATTAAATACAGGTCGGTTAGCCTGATTTTCTAAAATAAACTCTCTGGCAAAACTACCACTTTGAATTTCGCTCAGAATCTTCTTCATTTCTGATCTAGTCTCATCAGTGATGATTCGGGGTCCACGCGTTACATCACCATATGCGGCAGTGGTGCTTATAGAATATCTCATGTTCCCAATGCCACCTTCATAAATTAGATCAACAATTAGTTTAAGTTCATGGAGGCATTCGAAGTAAGCCAAGTTGGGGTCGTAACCTGCATCGACCAAAGTGTCATAACCAGAACGGATTAACTCAGTTACACCACCGCATAAAACGACTTGTTCTCCAAAAAGATCTGTTTCAGTTTCTTCTTTAAAATTGGTTTCGAGGACTCCGGCACGAGTGCCACCAATACCTTTAGCGTAAGCCAATGCAATTTTTTTAGCGTTCTTAGTAGCGTTTTGATGGATAGCCATGAGACAAGGTACCCCGGCTCCTTGCTCATAAGTGCGGCGTACTAAATGACCCGGACCCTTAGGTGCAACCATAAATACATCGACATCTTTCGGGGGTTCAATTTGACCAAAGTGAATATTGAAGCCATGCCCAAAGGCAATTGCCTGACCTTTTTTTAAATGGGGTGCAATATCGTTTTCATACATTTTTCGTTGTTTATCATCTGGAATAAGGATCATCATGATATCAGCTTGTTTGACCGCTTCCGGAACTGAGACCACTTTTAATCCATCTTTTTGAGCACGTTTCCAAAAAGCGCTGCCCTTACGGAGTCCGACCATGACTTTCATGCCGCTGTCATGGAGATTGCGAGCATGGGCGTGACCCTGACTGCCATAACCTATGATAGCAATGGTTTTTTTCTTAATATTTTTTATATCCGCATCTTTGTTATAGTAAATCTTTGACAAAACTTTTCTCCTTATCTGTAAACTTTAATTAGATGAAAGCGATTTATTTCCACGGCCAATGGCGATCCTTCCTGAGCGGACAACTTCTTTGACGCCTAATGGATTTAAGAGCTCAAGGAAGCTGTTTATTTTACCTTCGTCGCCAGTGATTTCGATAGTATAGGTGGAAGAACTTACATCTACCACTCTGGCTCGAAAAAGTTCCACTATTCGAAGCATTTCTTCGCGAACACGCGGTTCAGCATTCATTTTTATTAATACCAGTTCGCGGTCGACAAAGCTTTCCTCGGTCAGGTCCACAACTTTGATAACATCAACGAGCTTATTCAACTGTTTTGTTATTTGCTCAATCTTAGCTTTGTCTCCAATGGTAACAATGGTCATGCGTGAAATATTAGGATCCGAAGTTTCGGCAACGTTAAGACTTTCGATATTGAATCCACGACCGCTGAATAGACCAGATATGCGTGAAAGAACACCAAAATGATTATTCATTAAAACAGAAATGGTATGCTGCATTTTCCAAAAATCCAGTTTATAAGTTAAAATACGTACTGTCTGTTATCTCATTGATTCTATTTGTAATAGACCCTAATAGAGCCCTTATACTAGCAAAATCAATACTTTTTTACTATTAAGAATTGCCCAAATAAATAAAAATGAGGACAAATGGCAGGAAAAGTTACGGATTTTAACATTGCCGAGGTTATAAAGACACTCAAAAAAGTTACAAAAGAATTCCGCAAACCAGGCCTTATGCTTATTGGAAAGCATAATGACCCGTTCATGGTTCTGATAAGTTGCATAATTAGTTTAAGAACTAGGGATGAAATCACGGAAACCGCTTCGGCAAGACTTTTTTCTTTAGCAAAAACACCAGCTGAATTATTAAAGCTTACCCATGCGAATATAGTTAAAGCTATTTATCCCGCCGCGTTTTTTCGTAATAAAACAAAATCTATTATAGAAATATGCGAGATATTAGAAAAAAAATATGCCGGAATTGTTCCAGACAAACTAGAAGAATTACTGAAGCTCAAAGGAGTGGGTAGGAAAACGGCGAATCTTACTTTAACTATTGGCCATAATAAACCTGGCATCTGTGTTGATATTCACGTGCATCGGATTTCAAATCGCTGGGGATATGTCAAAACCAAAACTCCGGACGAAACTGAAATGGTTTTACGCAAGGTTCTACCTAAAAGGTTCTGGAAAAGGTATAACGAGCTCCTTGTTTCATTTGGGCAAAATTTGTGCAAACCTATTTCTCCTTTTTGTAGTTCCTGTCCGTTAGAAGCCCAATGTCTTAAGGTAGGCGTAGAAAAACATAGGTGAAGACATCGATCTAGTAATTTATTCTACAAAAGGGAAGTAATTTTATAATCATCATGACTGTTTTATTTAACGGCTTGATATTATCAATGAAGGGTTAGGCAGAAGGTTTATCTTTAAATAATTTTAGAATATTTTATAAGAACTTAGGTTGCATAACAGGTGGCAGTTAGAGTGTTGACTTGGCTCAATAAAAGGGGGCCACAATTTGCATGAGGATGACTAATGCAAACAATTCCAATTATAGAACTTAGTCTAGTATTTATACCCACGATTTTTTTGCTGGTAATCATTTTCCGCTGGGGAATCAAAGGATCTGTAGGGATATACGCAAATATACGTATGGTTCTTCAGCTCTTGCTGGTTGGTTATATACTTACTTATGTTTTTGAGATATCGCAGCCAATAATTATAATTCTAGTTATTATTTTAATGGTAGCCGTCTCGGCTTGGATAGCGCTTAGATCAATTGAAGAGAAAAGTGTAAAAATATATTTAAAATTTTTTATCTCAATAGGTTTGCCGGGGCTAATTCTACTCGGCCTGGTAACGCAATTGGTATTAAAGATGCAAACATGGTTTGAGCCGAGTCTTGTTATACCTATTGCAGGGATGATCTTTGCTAATTCTATGAATACTGTGAGTTTAGCTGCAGAACGTTTTGAATCCGAATTCAAGCAAGAAAAGGATTATATAAAGGCAAGACGAATTGCCTTGGATGCATCTCTGATACCCCAAATTAATAGTCTTTTTGCCGTTGGTTTGGTTGCCTTACCAGGTATGATGACAGGGCAAATTCTATCAGGAGTTGATCCGATAATCGCGGTTCGTTATCAGATTATGGTGATGTGGATGACATTTGGGTCAGGGGGGCTGGCATCCGTTTTATATTTAACTCTAAGAAGGCGAACTATTTACTAAAATTCAATTGTTAATTAAATAGGGAGATTATATTGCAAGATCTCCGACAGTCTTTTTTTGTAGGGCAATGAGTTCTTTGATGCCTTTATCAGCAAGTTTAAGCATGCCATCCATTTGTTTATCATCGAAAGGCTCCTGCTCCGCGGTTCCCTGGATTTCGACATATCCTCCCGACCCTGTTTTAACAATATTTAGGTCTACGTCTGCGTTTGAATCTTCGGAATATTCTAGGTCGAGCAACTTTTTACCTTTAACAATGCCAACACTGATTGCTGCAACGTAATCGATGATGGGTAGTTCATCTATAAATTTATCTTTTTTCAATTTTTTTAAAGCCAGTACCGTTGCCATGAACGCGCCGGTTATAGAAGCACATCGGGTGCCTCCATCTGCCTGAATGACATCACAATCCAACCAAATAGTTCGTTCACCAAGTTTATTTAGATCGATTACGGTTCTTAAAGACCTACCAATCAATCTTTGAATTTCTTGTGTTCTTCCGGATAATTTACCGCGCGAGGCTTCACGTTGTGTGCGACGATTGGTAGAAGCGGGTAGCATGGAATATTCAGCGGTCACCCAGCCACTTTCTTTTCCCCTTAAAAAAGTCGGAACTTTATCTTCAACCGTTGCTGAGCAAATAACTTTAGTATTCCCCATTTGAATGAGAACCGAACCTGCTGGGTGCATGATGTAATTTTTGGTTACTTTAATTTTTCTGCATTCGTTTAGAGATCGGTCATTACGCATTCAATTTCCTTAGAAAATGGGTTAATTTAAAAATAGAACAAATTATCAGTAAAATAAAAAGTTTTCAACAAGAAGAACTAAATTTATATCTACGAATTATTTTAGAACCTTTGTATGGCCCAGCTTGTAACTAATTAAAATATTTGCTATTATCTTCTAAATCCAATAATAGCGCGTTGTTTTCATCTTAATTTTTTTGTTAAATTTTTATGGACTCATATTTTGAAAAAGGGGTGCGTCTTCATGGGACGCTCTCGGTTAATGGTTCTGTCCATTTTGATGGGTATTTTGAAGGCGAAATTTTCTCCTCAAACCATTTCGTGGTTGGCAAGGCTGGAAAAGTTTTAGGTAACATCAAAACTTATAACGTAACAAATAAAGGTAATATTCAAGGAAATATTTATGCTGAAAATAAGGTTGCCTTAATAGAAGATAGTCGACTTACTGGTGATATTGCAACCTATCGTTTGGTAGTAGATGAAGGTTCGAATTTTGAGGGACGTTGTAAAATGATCGAAGTTGCCCCAAGTACGATCAAAGAGGAATTAGAAACGCTTGAAAGACCTTTACCTTCGAAGGCAAAAAAAACATCACAGATTTTAAAAACAACTATTGATGAGAAGAATAGTGGTATTCAAAATAATAATATCGGTATTTTTGCTGCTATTTTGATTATCGCCGGAATAATTTGGTACATTATCTAAAATTTATTATGTTCAGGGGGACAGTAAAGAGGCTGGCTCTAAAATTAAATAAGTATTAATTTTATTTTTAAATGGTACTTATTGAAAAAAAGTACCCTTGGAAATTAAATAAAGTTAGATCAAAAATTCACACCTAATTTAAATTAGATCTATTCCTTTTAGAATAATGTATAGGCAATAAGTGGATAACAGAGCTATTCCACTTATTTTTTTTAGAAAATATTTTCCGAGCAAAATTAAGACGAGCAGTAAAACGGTAATTCCAACTAAAATATTTAGATCTGGATGAATTGGTTCTTGAATATTCAAGGGATGTATTACTGAAGTAATACCAAGTACCATTAAGATGTTAAAAATATTACTTCCAAAAATATTACCAACAGCCATTTCACCTTGGCCACGCCTCGCTGCCATAATGGATGCTACTATTTCTGGAAGACTGGTTCCAATTGCAACAATGGTTATGCCAATAAACCATTCGCTGATCCCGATCATCCTAGCTATTGAAACTCCACCAGATACAAGGAGTTTTGCCCCACTTACTAAACCTACTAAACCAGCCAAGACCAATACAAATTGGTAGATAATACCTTTATGCGGAGATAGTCCCACTTCCTCCTGCCCGGTTGTAAAATCTTCTTTTTGGCTGAAAGATCTCCATAAATATAAAGCGAGAAGAACGAGCATTATAATTCCTTCTGAGCGGTGAATATTTAAATCCCATGCTAAGAGTAAAATTATAAGTGTTGCTAGAAACAGTGGTGGATATTCACGTTTTAATCTTTTAGGGGTGATAACTATCGGGGCGATAAGGGCTGTTAAACCTAAGACCAAACCTATATTTGCAATATTACTGCCTATCACGTTTCCCATTGCTAGTTCAGGAGCTGCATCTAAAGCCGCGAGTATGGCAACAGCTAGTTCTGGCGCTGATGTTCCAAATGCTATAACAGTGGCACCTATAACAAATGTGCTTAATTTAAAAAAGCGGGAAAGACGTACGCTACCGGTTACCAGGAAATCTCCACCATAATAAAGTAGGATTAATCCTAGTAAAATTTTTAAAGAATCAAGCAATGTTTATAGTTCTCTGTAGGAAAAAGAAATGAAGGGGAGGCAACATAAAATCAGAAGAATTGTTTTATTTAAAGAAGATATTATTTAATGATCGTTTTTGGATATCCGATCCGCGCCAATTTCCCTTGAACTAGCATTGCTTTCTCTTTACTTGGGAAAACACCAAGTTGCACTAAATATGTCTTTTTTTGACCATTAGATACAACATTTATTAATGGAGTAAAATCTTTTGCCTTTAATTTATTAACTAAAGTGTTGGCATTTTGCTGTAATGAAAAAGCACCCGCTTGTACAAAGAAGGTGTTTTTAGTTCTGACGGGTGGAGTTATTCGTTTTTTTTCTTTTAAATTTATTTTTTCACTAATTGTTTTCTTTTGTGGTTTCGAATTTATTGTTGTTTTTATAATAGGATCCGGTTTTTTTTCCGGTGTTACTTGAGCGGTCTCAACAAAACTTTTCACCTTTTTTATTTGATGAAAGGGTATAGGAGAGTTACTTTCTTCATCTATAGTTACCTGTTTAGCCAGTTTTACTTCTGGAGATTTAATGGGTGTTTGAATGGCCGCAGAAGGTGTTACCTTTTCAGAACTTTGGTTGTTTATTCGTAAATAAACAAAGCTAAGTAAGACAAAACCAATCATAGAAATCAAAAAAATCCGAGAATTTTTTGAGCGTATATTTTTTTCGGCTTCCATTTCCGCTTCTATTTCAGCATTTTCAATAAGATCATTAATATTCTTTTTATATTTATTGGTGTCATGATCCTCAATATCAGCAAGAGTTATTTTTTCTTCGTTGTCCACCATTACGGATTTGCCTCGAGCTATTTGGTTTTAAATTCGTTTTTAAATATAGAAATGTTAGGGTATGATCCTTGATGTAGCTTGAATTATCTCTACTTATATCGACTGAATATATCTGATAACCCCTTAAATGTCAATAAGATATAGTGGATATTGATCTAACAGTAAATCTGGGAAAATTAGTTCTAAGTAATCCGGTAATTGCCGCTTCAGGCACTTTTGGTTATGGACTGGAATATTCCGAATTTTTGGACTTGAATGAATTAGGGGGTTTTTCAACTAAAGGTATTTCCATAAACCCAAAAGTTGGGAACCCTGTTCCAAGAGTTACAGAAACAGCCTCTGGGATGTTAAATGCTATTGGACTAGAAAACATCGGTCTTAAAGAATTTTTATCCGTAAAACTTCCTCAACTAAAAAATTATAAAACGAACATCATTGTAAATTTTTTTGGAGATACTATTCCGCAATATGTAGAGTTGGCTTCAGCTTTATCAAAGGAAGATCGGATAGATGCCTTGGAAATGAATGTGTCCTGTCCCAATGTTGATAAAGGTGGATTGCAATTCAGCTCAGACCCTATTGTTTTAAAACAAGTGGTAAGCTCGGTTCGTAAGGTTTCAGAGAAATTTTTAATAGTAAAATTATCGCCGAATGTAACGGATATAACTTTACTTGCCAAGGCTGCGGAAGAAGCAGGTGCAGACGCTCTATCAGTTTGCAATACATTTGTAGGCATGAAGGTAGATACCAAATTAGGTAAGCCTTATTTAGCAAATCGAACTGGAGGACTTTCAGGACCGGCAATTAAACCAATTGCTTTAAATCTGGTTTATGAAACTGTTCGCGCTGTAAAAATACCTATTTTGGGGATCGGTGGAATATCATCACACGATGATGCTATAGAGTTTTTGATGGCTGGAGCGAAGGCGATTCAGATTGGTACTGCTAATTATATTGATCCCACAGTAACTCTCAAGGTCATAGACGGAATTCGCGATTGGTGCCGGAAAAATCAAATTTCAAAACTATCGAGCATAAACTTATTAAAATAAATTGAATTAATTTTGATAAATTCTAGGTACTCGCTTACTGACATTGCATAACAATTCATATGGGATTGTGTCACATCTTTCTGCTAGTTCTTCCACGGAAATTTCCTCATCTCCCTGTTTTCCAAATATCACTACTTCTTCACCTAACTGTACGTTTGGAACCTCACTAACATCAACTAGAATCATATCCATACAAATATTGCCAACCTGAGGCACTCGTTTACCTTTTATCAAAACATCCATATTGTTTGAAAGTTTTCGATTCAAACCATCCGCATAACCTAGTGGGATAGTTGCGATTAGGCTTTCCTTCTCTGTGAAATATTTTCTGGAATAACTGAGCGGTTGTCCCTTTGGTGTTAATTTTAGGAGAATAATTTTACTTTTCCATTGCATTACGGGTTGAAAGTTTTGAAGGTTTTCTTTTTTACAAGCCGCTTTTACGATCGGATGTAAGATGGGAGAAGGTAGAGCTCCATATAGTATAAGGCCCGGCCTTACTATTTCCCCTCGACTTTCGGGAAACCTTAAAAGAGCTGAAGAGTTTGCTAGGTGAGTTATGGGAAGATGAATTCCCAGTTTCTGAAATACAACAAGAGTTTTTTGGAATATTTCTATTTGATCTTTTGTAATGGAAGTATCTTCATCATCTGCGGAGGAAAAATGGGTAGATAAGCCTTCCAACTTTAAGTTTGGTAAGGTTTCAATTTTTTCAACCAGAGCTGATAAATCTTCTGGCCTGACGCCCAATCTGTTCATTCCCGTGTTCACTTTGATGTGAACTTTAACAATTTTACCTTGTTTTTTTCCTTGTTTTGAAAGTTCTTCGGCAAGGGAAGTAGTGCATACAATAGTCGCCAGATCGTGATGTACTAAATCTTTAGCTTCCTCCAAAAAAATACTTCCAAGAATAAGTATGGGATCTGTTATTCCATTTTTTCTAAGTTCGATCCCCTCTTGGATAACACCCGCGCCCAAGTATTGAACTCCACATTCTAATGCAGCTTTTGCGCAAGGGATAGCGCCATGCCCATATGCATCGGCTTTGATAATCGCCATAATCCCAGTATTTGGACCCAGAATTTTTTTTAAATTTTGAAGGTTATGTTTGAAGGCCTTCAAATTTATTTCAGCGCGAGTCGCCCGTTGATGAGCCATAGATAGACTTAAGATGGGAAATTTTTATTCTCTTCGGGTTCTTCCGGTATTGGACAATCGACCACTCTTTTTTACTGGCGGACCGGCG
>NZYH01000046.1 GCA_002697825.1 Nitrospina sp.
ATTTCTATTGATGCATGGTCTGTTGCCCGTCCAAAACCATATTTTAAAAATTTAAAATAATCATGAAAGACTGTAAAATAAACATCTAAATTTTCCCAACCATCATACGTACCTTCTTTTTTATCTACACTTTCTTTAAAGCCAATTTTTTTTACAATATCTAATTGTTTGAAAATATCCCATTTTAGATATGAACCAAGAAAAACTCCTGTCACTCCAACTTTTCTAATTTCTTCATCTGTTGGATAAATATATGGTCGTAACTCATCTAATTGAAATCCGTACTTTACCATATCTTTAGGTTTAATTTTATCAAGAAAATATCCTCCATTCTTTTCATTCCACTCTCTATCCAAAATAGTATCTTTATTCACATCGGTAGGTTGCCCATATTCTAATTGCGGATTTTCGCCCCAAATTATTAATGGTATATTAAATTTTACAGCCATCTGAACTGGAATCGTGAAAATTCCCAAATGTTCTGGCCATTGAAAATCTCCTAATTCTTTTAATCCAAATCTAGCTAGTTTCAGATAAACTTCTGGGTTAGGTGAAAATTCAATACAATCCACTCCAATTTTTTTTAAATTTTCAAGATTTCTCTTTCCTAATTCGGTTTGATCATGTGGATGAAAATTTATTACTAATGGATTTAATCCGAATTCTTTTTTTATGACATATGTTTGATAATGACTATCTTTTCCACCACTTACAGGAATTATGCAATCATAATTTGTTTTGTTTCTACTTTTGTATTTATCTAATATCTCTTGAAATTCTTGTCTCTTTTTATCCCAATCAATTATTTCTTTTTTATCATGATTTATACATGCACTACAAATCCCTTCATCGTTAAAGATAATCTGAGGTTTTGTATCCGGATAAAGACATTTCTTACAATACCTCATATCGAATTTTTATAATTATGACTTATATCTCTTAATTAGCTTCGTTAATTTCGAATAATTTTACTATAATTTCATACTAATACATAAATTATTAAAAATAATCATTCATTTGTTTGGAAATAGAATTAAAAGCTGTAACAAATGATGATATTGATTTTCTTTATGAATTGCTTAAAGAACGTGAAGGCATAATTAACATTTCACATAAAAAATTACCATCTTTTTCTGAACATGAATCTTTTGTAAAAAGTTCTCCTTACCAATTTTGGGAAATAATTTGGAATGATAATGAACGTATTGGAAATATTTACTTGACAGATAGAGACGAATTAGGAATTTTTATAAAAAAGAAATCTCAAAGTATGGGCTCTGGTTCAATTGCACTACAAAAATTTCTAAAAAAAACAGGAAAAAAGAGATTCTTAGCGAATGTTAATCCTACAAATTATAAATCAATTCAATTTTTCGGAAAAAATGGATTTTCTCATATCCAAAATACTTATCATAAAAAAATTGATTCTTGATAATGCCTATCAATGATAAGTTAAAGTTATTATGATGATTGGCTAACTTTTTCTATTCATGTTCGATGGAAAAAAAGTTCTAATAACAGGTGGTACTGGATCACTAGGTCAGGCATTAACTAAACATCTTTTAAAGAAAAATGTTGACACAATTCGAATTTTAAGTAGAAATGAAAGTAAACAAATTGAAATGGAATCAAATTTTAATGATGATAGACTTAGATTTCTACTCGGTGATGTAAGAGATGCTGAAAGATTATCTCGTGCATTTGAAGATGTCGATATTGTTTTTCATGCAGCTGCACTAAAACATGTACCAGTAATTGAGTACAATCCATTTGAAGCAATTAAAACAAATGTTATTGGTTCACAAAATGTTATTGATGCATGTTTAGAAAATAATGTTTCAAAGGCAATTTGTGTCGGAACCGATAAAGCTGTTTCTCCTTTGAATACATATGGAGCAACAAAACTTCTTATGGAAAAATTATTTGTTACAGCAAGTAACTATCTTAACAAAGAACGACATAAAACAAAATTTATTGCATTACGATATGGAAATGTTTTGGGAAGTAGTGGTTCTGTCATTCCAAAATTTATCGAACAAATTAAAAATAAAAAAAATATTACGATAACTGATCCAAATATGACACGTTTTAGTATTACAATGAATGACGCATTAAATTTCATTGTTCGTGCAGCTGAACTTGGAAAAGGTTCTGAAATATTCTTGCCAAAATTACGTGCATATACAATCTCTGATGTTAAATCGTCTCTCTTTGAATTATTGGAAAATACTGGTGAAAATGTAATAGGTATTCGTCCGGGAGAAAAAATTGATGAAATTTTGATTAGTACCGATGAAATTAGACATGGTTGGGAATATGAAAATATGTATTTAATTGCAGATAATACTAATTTATCTAAAGATGAACAACAAACACTTTATCCTGGAATAAAACCAATTGAAAATATGGAAACTTATTCATCAAAAAATGCTGAAAAAATTCCTAAAGAAGAATTAAAAAATATTATCAAAAAATCAAATCTACTTTCTTAAAATAAATCTTAAATTTTTATATGCTTAATTTCAAATCTTAATATGAAAATTTTTCTTGTTGCAGAGATCGGTTCTAATTGGGAAGGTAGTGTGTCGAAAGCTGAAAAAATAATTAAAGAATGTAAAAAATCTGGTGCTGATGCTGTAAAATTTCAAATGTGGAAAGCTATTCATCTCTATAAAAAATCTCATCCGAATTGGAATGAAATTAAACGTTCAGAATTAACCTTTGAAAAAGCTAAAAAAATTAAAAAAATTGCCGATAAAAATAAAATAGAATTTTTTTGTAGTGCATTTTATCCTGAAGCTGTGACTTTTTTAGAATCAATCAATGTTAAGACCTATAAAATTGCTTCAAGAACATGTTTATTCACTGATCCTTTTTCATCTGAAACAATTTCTGAAAAAGCTAAAACTGGAAAATCTATTTTTATTAGCATGGGAATGGGAGGAAATAAAAGAAAAATTTTAAATTTCTTTTCAAAATCAAAACCAATTTTTTGTTATTGTATTTCCGAATATCCTTTACCATTTAAAAAGATCAATTGGTCTCAGGCGATTAAATTTGATGGATTTTCAGATCACACTGAAGGTATTATAGCACCAATTCTATATTGCATACTGAAAAAACAGAAAAAATCTAAATCAATTTACATAGAAAAACATGTAAAATTAAAAACCTCTAAGGGACCTGATGCATCAACATCGATTGATACTGAAACACTTGCTGAATTAAATAATAATCTAAGAATAATTTCCACATCAAAATTTTAAATTATAGAATTAATAGTTTTTACAATTCTATTAATCTCAGATTTTTTTAAATTTGGATGTATTGGTATAGTTACAATTTCTTTACTAATTTTTTCTGTAATTGGAGTTTTATTAAATTTTTTATAAAAATCAAAAGTGTTTATTGACTTATAGTGAGTGCCTGTTTCAATACCTTTATCGTCTAAACTTTCTCTAATTTTTTTCCTATTTTTCACTCTAATCCAAAAAAGATGATATGAACAATTTTGATCAAATCCCATCTTTTTTTCTATCATAATTTCTTTTGAATAAATTCTTGCAATATTCTTTCTTTGTTTATTCATCCGATCTAATTTTTTTAATTGAACCAATCCAATTGCTGCAGAAAACTCGTTCATGTAGTAATTATTTCCTATTTCCTTTACATTATATTCTGAAAATTTTCTATCAGTTATGCCACACCATCTTTTTGATTTTAAACTTTCTCTAATTTTTTTATATTTTTTATCATTGATTGTTATTGCACCGCCAGTTGGCATTGCCAAATTCTTTACAGGATGAAAACTAAAACAACTTGCAAAAGTATGTGATCCAATTTTTTTATGATTGTAAGTTGTTCCTGCAGCATGTGCAGAATCCTCTATGATTTTACAGTCGTGATTTTTGATTATTTCTTTTAATTTATCTAGTTTACATGGCATTCCCCCAAAATGTACTGGAAGTATAACTCTAGTTTTTTTTGTTAATAGTTTCTTCACTGATTTTGGATCTATACATAATGTTTCTGGTTCAATCTCTGCAAAAACTGGTCTCCCTCCATTTAGAATTACTGCATTTGCTGTAGAGACAAAACTCATGGAAGGTAAAATCACTTCTTTATTTTCCACATCTACTAATGATAATGCCATGTTTAATGCTGCAGTTCCACTATTCACTGCTATACATGCATTTGTGTTAGTATATTTTTGAAAATCATCTTCAAATTTCTTTACAATATTTTTTCCAGCACCAGATGCCCAATTGCCACTACGAAGTATCTGTATTACACTTCTTTCTTCCAGATGATTAACCACCGGATCAAATAATTTGATTCTTTTATTCATTATTCACTTTATTTTTCTCTATTTTTAAGAAATTCTATGTCTTCCTTTTTTGATTTTTCATTACCTGAATTTCGATTTACATCAAAATTGATCTGAAATATTTCTGGTTCCTTTTTAATAATCTCTAAAATATCTTGAATTAAAATCGGTTCTTTTTCTATTTTTGAGATGATCTCTTTTACAAAAGATAAATCTTCTTCTTCATCTACTGCCCATCTATATTTTGATAAATCTATTTCATTTCTAAAATTAAAAATTTTAAATTTTTCTGGATTGTTGTAAATGTATGGAGTTACATGTTCTCTTTCTGATGGCAAAACACTCTCTTTCCATGTTTTCTCTAATGTTAAAAAGGAAAAAATTTCAACTTCTGTTCCAGATGGGAATGTTGATGGCAAAAAAGTTGTAATATAATCATAATTTTTATTCACAAATTCTTCAATTACCTTATCAACTACATTTGGGTCTAACAATGGTTTATCCGCAGGCATTCTTACTATTGTAGAGGATGAGTATTTTTTTGCACATTGATAATATCTATCTAAAACATCCTTTTCACTACCTCTAAAACATTCAATTCTTTTTTCTTTACAAAAATTTTCTATCGAATCATCTTCTAGTTTATTGCTAGTTGCCACAATTATTCTATCCACTAATTTTGAATATCTGAGTTGATTCAACATTGACTCTAAAATTGTTTTTTTAGAATCTATTTTCATCATTACTTTTCCAGGTAATCTAGTTGATCCTAAACGAGCTTGGATTATACAATCTACCATTCTTCTTTCATTTCCTCATTATTTATAGAAAAACATTTCATATACGTATTTGTTAAATTGATAATATATTCTGGATAACTCTTGATGTTCCATTTCCATCTACAATTTTCATACAATTTTTTCTCATTTTATTTAATTTGTTATATGTAATACCATTAATTTTTTCCATATAATCTAATTCTTTAACTCTCTTTGATTTTCCTAAATTAATTATACATTTTTTTGAATCTAGAATTTTTGTTGCTTCACTTTGATCTTGTGATGCTATGGAAACTATTGCAGGAATTCCTAAACAGCATCTCTCCCAAGTTGTACTTCCTCCACTACCAATTGCAACGTCAGATTTACTCATTATAGTTGCAATTCTTGTGGTATTGTAAAAATATCTAGTTTTTTTCATATTCTCACAAATTTTTTTGATTTTTCTATATTCTCTATTAGATTTTCCAANAATAACATCAATTCCAAATATTCTTTTTTGAATTTTNTTAATACCATTTANTGCTTTTATTGTATCTCCATTTGGATCNGAACCTCCAAACGAAATCATNATTTTATTAATTTCTNTANTAGATTTCTTTAATTTTTGTCTTNTTATCCCAAATTCTGGNCTTAGTATTGCATATTTGGGACCAAGCAAAATTTTACATTTTTTTGGAACTAAATTGGTATAAGCACTTTTCATATTGATATGTAATCCCTGATCAATAATGAGATCACAATCATGTTTCCTATTATTGAGATCATCTACCACTATTATCTTATTCACAAGTTGTCTCAATGATTTTTCCCATCTAAATCCTAGACTATAATTATCCACTAATAATAAATCAATTTTCTTATTAATTTTTTTGAGTATTTTTTTTGTCTGTTCTAAATCGTACATCTCGTTAATTTTTTTCAAACCAATTTTTTTATTTTTAATATAAATAACCTTATGACCATTTTTTAAAAATAATTGACTTAGATTATTTCTCTCTCTATTTGAAATAACATATACATTATAATCATATTTTTTCATTTCATTCGCAATGGTTAAACATCTCATTGCATGGCCAAATCCAATTACATTTCCTGAATCAACTCTAATTACAATTTGTTTTTTCATATTTTATTATTTTTTTTATGTACAAAAATATAACGTATCATTGTTTCAAAAGAATGAAAAATATGCAAGACTAATTAAGATCAATTCTTCATTTTTTATATGGGTGATGATGTTTCAATTTACGGTCTAGAAGTTGACTATCCTGAGAATGAATACTCAACAAATTCATTATTGGAACTAATGGGTGATAAACTCTCTAATCAAGTTCAAGATAATATTAGACAATTAGGTGTTGAAAAAAGATGTTTCATTAGACCAATTGAGTACTATATCGGTAATGATTCTAATTTGGAAAACATCAATTTTAATGCAGAACCAATTTCGGATTTATCTGCCAAGGTAGCTAAAACCTGTATTTCAAAATTGGGTCTTAACCCAAATGAAATAACATGTCTTGTCACCGCATCTGAAAATAATGATTATCAGAGTCCTGGATTGGCTCCAATTTTAGTTACTAAAATTGGACTTTCTAATTATGTCCCTCATTACAATTTACAAGGTACAGCATGCTCAACTTTACCAAAGCTCTTAGAATTAGGAAAAAGTTTAGTAAAAAATGATGATGATGTAATTTTATTTGTTATCTCTGGGTGCAATTCTGGTTGGTATCTTCCTCATTTACGTGAAAAAGTTCCTATAGTAAACCCAAAAGAAACGTCAGAAGGTTTTGATAAAAATCAACTAGTTGACAAATGGGTTTCAACAATGTTTTCATTTCTATTTGGTGATGGTGTTTGTGCATTTGTCATGAAAAAATCAAACGATACAAAAAATTCTATTAAAATAGGGAAAATTACTCATGCAGTTAATTTTGATAGTACTGATTACAAAAAAGCTAGTGTAAGACTAATCGGCAATGATCAAAATAGACTTTATTCATATCATTTAACTGCTGAAAATGATATTTTACCTCGTTCATTAAATTATTGTAAAAAAGTTCTAATGAAATCATTAAACAAAGATGAATCACAATTTGATCCTGATTCTTCTAAATCATTTTTCTCAAACCAAAAGAAAGTCATGATTCACACTGGAAGTTTAAAAATACTTGATGGTTTTAGAAATTTATTTGAATTAGAAATGGATCAAATTCAAGAATCATATGATACTCTAAGTCAATATGGAAATCTTACCGGTGTTAGTATTCCTACTGTAATTAACAAGGCTTTCGTCCAAAATCAAAATATTTCTGGAAATGGATTATTGATAGGAATAACTATGGGCTTTGGTCTTGACGTTGTTGAAGTTGAAAAATTATAATATTATTTTAAACTAGCGCCACCATCAACAATCAAAACTGAACCAGTAGTCCATGATGAATCATCTGAGGCAAAATACAATATTGCATTAGCAATATCTTTTCCGTTTCCAATTCTTCCCAATGGATGTTGTAATACCGCTTTTTTTCGTTTTTCAGAAGAATTTAACCATAATTTTTTTGTCATATCTGTATCTACAACTGCTGCACAAACACAATTAACTCTAATTTTGTCTTTAGCATATTCTACTGCCCATGCTTTCGTTAACATTACTAAAGCAGATTTTGATGCTGTATATGCATCTGCATAAAAATTTTCAAATGATCTAATTCCTGCATCCGATGACATGTTAATAATACTCCCACCACTTTTCATCATATGTGGAATAACTGCCTTAGTAAATCTGAATGAACCATTTAGATTTACATCTATTACTTCATTCCATTCTTTTTCTGATATGTTATGTAATTTTTTAAATTTTGGAAATACTCCTGCATTGTTAATTAGAACATCTATTTTCCCAAATTTTTTAATAATCTTTTTAATAACTTTCTCTACATCTGAATTATTCCGAATATCACCTTTGACATAAAAAACATCTCCTAATTCTTTTGAGGTTTTTTTTAACATTGACTCGTTTTTTGAAGTAATGATGATTTTAGCACCTTCTTTCACAAATAATTCTGCAATACTTTTCCCAATACCTCTACTTCCTCCTGTAATTAGAACGATTTTTCCTTTTAGTCGCATATCGATAATTTATTGTAATATCTTATAATCTATCCTACCAAATTTCTCCAACAATTCTTCTTTAGTAATTTCTATTGCTGTCATCTCTCTTTCTCCATCATTTTTTTCTGCTTTAGTCCATCTCCATCCTTCATCCATAGGAATTTTATTCATTGTAAATTTAGAAATTTTTTTCCAACCACATTTCAAATGAACTTTCATCATTGATTCATTATCAGAAAATAACTCTCCAAATATTTTTCTGCTTTCCAATGATTCAAAAATCCATCTCAAGTATACTTTTTCTATAACTGTCATCAATCCTGGAAAATTCAAGTCTGGAGATTTTATCATACTTGTAAATACCACCAAATCATTATCTTTTGGATGAATTCCGTGACCAATGTTTCCAACTTTTTTATCATCTAGGTATATCATAAACTGAATTCTTGTAGGATCTCCCAAAATATCACTTTCAATCCATTTCTTAGTTTTTTCTGTTGTAATTTCAAAAATTGAAAAATAATTGTCTCTGTATACTTTTCTCCATTCACTCATCAACTTTACTGTTTCATCTGATGTATCGACTAACTTTAGTATGATTTTCTTTTTTTCATAAAATATCTCAATAAAATCTGTCTGTCCTAGATTTTTTATTCTCATCAATTCATTTCTATAATTTTCATGAAACTTATCACTCATATTTACTCATATCTTTGTATGCTAATATTTTTATCGTCAAAAATTTTATTATTCTTATTAGAAAAAAATGAAAAAAGATATCGTAGTTGGTTTAGGCGAAATTGGAATGCCAATTTATAAAATGCTATCAAAGTCTTTTCCAGTTGAAGGTATAGATAAAAATACAAAACTAATCAATGTAAAAAAGAAGAATTCTTTAAAATCATATGATGTTGATTTAATTCATTTTTGTATACCGTATAACAAAATGTTTGAAAGAACGGTCTATGACTATAGTAAAAAATTTTCGCCCATTGCAATTGTAATCCATTCTACTGTAAAACCAAACACCAGTTCAAATATACAAAAAAAACTGACAATGCCTGTAATTTATAGTCCTATTCGAGGTGTTCATAAAAGAATGATGAGTGATCTAAAAAGATATAGTAAGTTTTTTGCTACTGACATTTCACATCCTGAATCTAAAAAAATTTCAAATCACTATGTAAAAAAACTAACAAAACTTGGAATTAAATCCAAAAAAATTTCATCCACCCTAACTCTTGAATTATCAAAAATAATTGTTGATACATCTTACTATGGTTGGTTGATAAATTATGCACAACTTTCAAAAATTATTGCTGATAAATTTGGTGTAGATTATGATGAAATGTGGGATTTTTCTGATGAAATTCATAAATTTTTAAAAAATAGACCAAAAATGTTCCCTGGATTTATTGGAGGACATTGTGTCATTCCAAATCTTGAGCTAATTGATGAGCAATCTCTTAAGCAAATTTCTAAAATTAATCAATATTTTGAAAAAAATCAAAAATAAAAATACTTAAATTTTTTTTAAAAGATTTTCCTTTTCTAATATTTCTGCAGATTTTTTTATCACTTTCAATTCGATATTTGAGAGTTCTGAAATATCTTCTAGTGAATGATTACCATCAGAAAAATTAAGAATCCACAAATATGATAGTTGATTAAAAATTTCTTTATCCGAATCAGCAGATGTTCCCCCGATTTTTCTATATAGCCCCCTTTTGCCCAACTGTGGTTCACATTTTGGAAATTGGTTCAAATACACGATACCTTTCTCTTTCTTTTTTATGATATTGTCTTTATTTTGATTTTTTTGATTTTTTTTATTTTTATTTAATTGCATAATTATTTCAAAATACATTTCAAATGTTTCAGCTAAAGCTTTTTCTGAAATTATTGAAAAATTATCTGCTGAACTATGATATTCTGGAAATTCAAGATATTTGTTATCAGATCTATATAAAGAACCAACTGGTAAATTTATCCCTGGAGAACAAAACTGTCTCTCATCACTACCATACGGAAAAAAATCTACAATTTGATTATCAAATTTTGAATTTTTTAATACATTCATTACTGTTTCATCAATTACGTTATTACCCATTCTAGTTTTTTTATAGGTAAATTTAGCGGATGTTCCAAGACAAGTTGCGACTAAACCATGTTTAATTCGCATTAAATTTTTTTCATTCTTGGATATCCACGTTATTGCGCCAATGGTCTCTGGAATAAATAGAAATCTGATTGAATAATAATTCTTAATTTCCTGAATTCTTTTTGCCAAATACGTTACGAGTACTACTCCTGATAAATTATCATTACATAATGATGGGTGACATACATAACATGTTATCAAAATCTCTTCATCAGTTTCTCCAGGAACTAAAAATTCACCATAAGTTAAAGAACCTGTTTCAAGTTTAGAGTCAATTAATACTTCGTATTTATCATCCTTTAATTCAGAAAGTTGTTTATGGCTCATACAGAAGCCCCAATTCTCATCATAATATGATGTGTGATATGGAATTAAATCTGGTTTCTTTGGTAATGTACGCACATGTTCTTTTAATTCTTTTAATGAAATGTTCTTGTGAATTGGTGTACTATAGCTAACAACATGTAAATTTAATTTTTGAAAATCTATAATTTTTTCTCCACTAGATGTTTTGATATATGCATCGTTAATATTCCATTCTTTAGGAATTTTCCAATCAAAAATTTTTTCACCAGTTTTTACTTCATGAATTTCTATTGGTATTTCTTTTGAAATTATTTCAAGTGTTTTTCTAACTCCATTTCCTGTAATACTTCTACAAATTGGGAATAACACATTCATCAAATCATACATTTTTTTACCTATGTTAGATGAATTATCTTCGAGTTCCATTTTTTGATTACTTGATAATGAAATTTACTATCAGTTAAAAAACATACTAATAATTTTTATTAGTTGACAGTCTCACCTAATTCTAAAATTAGTTTATCTCTTTGTTTTTCATCTAATCCATGAATCTCACAACCTTCTTCAATTGTTTCGCCAATTGATGCTTCGCACCCAACACAAAAAAGACCATTCTTCTCAAAAATCTCGATCACCTCGCTTCCTCCTTTTTCAATAATGTCTGCTATCGATGAATTTTTTTTAATTTCAAATACTTTTGGATTTGTTTTTCCATCATAAATTTTTCTTGCTCTCCATGGAACATGTAATAATTGCCAAAATGCAACATTGTAAATATCTGGGTCTCGTGAAAACTCACACCAAAAACCACTTACTAATTCGTCCCAATAGAGATCATTTCTAATTATTTCTTGAACCAGATGTCCTGGACATTTCATCAAAAGATTAGCTTTACTCTCTTTTTCTATTTTTTCATAAGTAATATTCCCATCATCAAATTTTATGAATCCATGAACTTTTTCATCTAGATGTTCCAATGTTAATGATACTGTGTAATTCCCAACTCTTCTTGCAAGGTGTGAATCTGAAAACGACTCAAAATATTGTTTCAATTCTTTATGTGTTAAATTAAATTCAAAAGGAATTGTAGTTTCAAATTCTTGTTTTTCTTGAATTTCTTCCAAATAACCCATTAAATGTTCCTTATTGAACAAATCTTCTCTATCATCTCTTCTAGAAAATTTCCCTGTTCGTCCATTCCAAGATTCGCCAGGTAAAATATCTAATATATCAATTGGGTAATCTTTTAAAAATTTAACAACATCACTAGGTCTATTCTTTGACTGCGAATCAAGCACAAATTCTAGATGATCTTTATGATATAATTCATTAAAATTTGCAAAAGGGATAAAGTACTTTGCATTAGTAGCGTCTAAAACTTGTTTTATCATTCGTAACATTCCATCATTCCTATTTTTATTTAATTGAATTTTTGCTTTTTCATTAATGTGTGTCCATGTTGCAGGATATGCACTTGCTGGACCAAATTGCATACATACCATATCTACATCTCCTATTGCATGCTTAATTGACCAATTGAATCCTGCATCATTTACATTTAGAATAGAAAAGTTTCCTAACTGTAAATATAATATACTGTCATTAAAAACATGTCCTCGTGAAAAACTAATTGCATTAATTTCTGGTGAAAAATTATAAATTTTTTCTTGTTTCATTGAAGTAATATTTTTGAATCCAAATTCTCTTAGTTTTTTTTCTAAACGATTATTATCATAATCTGGAACATATATTGGAATATTTTTATCAAATTCCATTAATGTGGGTAAATGAAAATGATCAGAATGTTCATGAGATATCCAAATAGCATCAATTCTAGGTAATTCATTAACTTGAATTCCAGATGGAGGATAGTTTACCCATGAATCAAAAACACATAACCCTTTCATCCAAGGATCAGTTAGAATATTGAAATTTTTCCATTCGATTAGTAATGATGCACTACCAACTAGAGTAATTTTTGGTAACACTTTTTCGCCATTTGTTTTTTTAATAAGAAGATTTTCGTTTTTATCAAGGTTCACATAGACTTGATCATTCTCAACAATCAAATTTTTCTTTTCTAATGACTCATTTGAAACATTCAAGCAATTACCATTTTTTGAATCAAAAATCCAATCATGACTTGGGCATCTCCATACTTTATCTCTAATGTCTGNAACAACATTATGCATATGAGGGCATATTGCATCAAATAACGCATATTCNTCATCTGAAATTTTNTGTATAATGTAAGGATCGTTTTGTATTACAATACTTTTTGGAAGTTCNTTTAAAATAGAAATATCNCCTAAATGATGTTTCATAATTCAATGATTATTCAATGATATTAATAATATTCTGACAGTCGTCAAAAACGTCATGATTAATTATTAGAAGCCTTATAATCATAGTTTTAAGTTCATAAAAAATTATGAAGGATAAGATACTATTTTGGATAGATGGGAATTTCTATAATTTTTTCCTCTCTGAATATATTNTCAAAAACCATGACTGTGAATCATTTGCAATCTTTGATATTACTAATAACCCAAAAAAATATTTCAAAAACCAAACTTTTACAAATTTTTCAAAAACCTGGTTTTTCCATGATTATTTACAAAAACCTCTAAAAAAACCAAATATTTCATATCTTCAAAATTTTGAAAAAAAATATAATATTAGTTTGAATTTACAAACCATNAATGAAAGATCCTTTAATGAATTCAATAAATTTTATAATTTTACTCAAAATGAAATTCTATCCATTTTAGAACAAGAATGTAAATTATTTGAATCAATTTTAGATGAAGTTGAACCAAATTTTCTAATNATGCANCTTCCTTTCTTTCAGCATGATAACATACTTTTCAAATTATGTAAATCACGTGGAATTAAATGTCTCTTGCTTAGAACTTCAAGAATTAATTCNTCAAAATGTTTGATTTTGGAAGATGATGAAACAAAAGAATTACAATTTCCAAAATCNAATCAAAATAATTCTGTCTCTTTGGAATCTGTAAAAGAAAAATTTCAAAAATTAAAACGATTTAATCTTGTGAAAAAATCGAATGATCTTAAAACTAAAAAAAATACGAATAAACTCTCTGCTCTATCAAAATATCTATTAACAAAAAATAATTCTGATACTCATTTTACATATTTTGGAAGGACAAAATCAAGAGTAATCTCTAAATCTTTAGAAATGAGTCTGAAAGCAAAATTTAGAAAATCTTTTCTAGATAAAAATTCAATTCATGAAATTAATAATAAAGAAAAATTTGTTTATTTTCCTTTACATCANGATGAGGAACATGCAACACTAATTGGAGCTCCATTTCATACAAATCAACTTGAAGTTATAAAAAATATAGCTCAATCATTACCTGTAGGATACCTTCTTTATGTAAAAGAATCTCCAGTATCTGGTGCAAGAGATTGGAGAGAAATTTCTGATTATAAAAAAATACTTTCATTNCCNAATGTAAAATTAATCCANCCCTCTGTTGACCCTAATCAAATCTATGAAAATTGTTCATTAGTAATTGCAATTTCTGGAACCTCATCGTTAGAATCATTGTTCTATGGAAAANCATCAATAATTTTTTCGCAAACATCTTTTTCTGGTTTATCGTCAATAAGAAAAGTTGATAATCTTACTAATNTGCCACAAATAATCANTGAATCCTTGAATTCAAATATTNATTTTAATGAATTATTAGATTATTACACATATNTAGAAAAAATATCATTTGAGTTTAATTTACAAAAAATTTGGGATGATATTGCAATTACATTTAGTAATAATGGACTCTTTATAGACACTGAAATATCATATGAANAAATTCAACAATTTTCTAAATCACATGAATCAGAATTTAATGTACTTGCTAACGAATACATAAAAAAGATAAAAAATTAATTCTTNTCTAATTTATTTTTGATATAATCTATTGGTTCTACTGGCGTAGGATCAATATTTCTTAAAACNGATGAATAAATTGTTGTATAATCTAACAAATAAATTAAATTCACAATCTTTGATAAAATTCCTCCTTCATTAGATTTNACAATCTTATATTNAATTTTTTTATCTTCAAAAAATTCTTTTAAAATTGACCATCTTTCAATTGTTTTTATGTGGTCGTTATAACCTTGAATAAAAATTGGNTTTGATTCAGATTTCATACTCCAACCTACAATTCCATTGTGACAAGATTCTATCACATCTTCTGTTAGTGCATGTGTCTTTGTATTTTCTTGTAAAGAATTTTTAAATCTTATAGCAGCTGATTTTAATCCTGCTGGATAGTAGATGTAGGGTAAATCTGTTACAAATTTTGCTAAATCTAATGATTTGTTATTTTCATTCAAATTATCAGTTGAAATATTTTTTCTTGTCTCTTCAAATCCCAATATTGATTCATTAATTTCGTTCTGATTAATTGGTATCACCTCCTCTAAAATATTTAGTATTGAAAATAGAAATTTTGGAAATGATGCCCTTGGAGAATGTATCATGGGAATTTTNTGATAATAAATATTGTTCTTCAGGCATAAATTTTCCATTTTTCCTCCACTTGAAAATCCAACAACTTTTGTTGACATTTTTTTAACATTTTTTAAAATTTCTAAAACTTCAATTGAATTTCCTGAAACACTTGTGGCAATTACAAGCGTNTTTTCATCTACGGTNTTAGGTAACAAGTAGCCTTTTACATTTGTAACATGGATGTCCTTTTTTGATAAAATTGCTCCAATAACATCTCCGATACTACCTGAACCGCCCATTCCTGCAAAAACAATGTGGTCTATTGATTTGAAATCAATTTTCTGAAAATTTTCATTACCAGATTCCTTTGCGATCTGTGGCCATTTATTGTATATCTCGTACATTTTCTGAGAGTCNACTTTGATGATATCTTCTATTTTCAATATTAATAATTAATTCTATATTTGTAAAAATACTTAACTACACAAATACTAATGCCAAAAAATAATTACTCCTATTTTTCTGAATATTTATTGACTTTAAAAACTGTAGAATGGAAAAATGATTCTGTTGTCATGATTGACCAGACCAAACTTCCAAATATTCTTGAATATGTGACATATACAGATTTTAACCAAGTTGCAGATGCAATCCGTACGCTGGTAGTAAGAGGTGCTCCTGCAATTGGTGTCTCTGGGGCATTTGGACTTGCATTAGCTGCATTACAAAGTACTGCTACCGAAAAAAATGAATTAATTTCATACTTAGAAAATGCTAAAAAAATATTATTTGAAACTAGACCTACTGCAGTAAATCTGGCATGGGGTTTAGACAAAATAATGGAAGTCGCAAACAACGCAAATTCTGTTGAACAAATACGTAATGATGTTGTCGAAACTGCTAAAAAAATGGCTGAACAAGATATACAAATCAATATGGAAATGGGAAAAAATGGAACAGAATTATTCAGTGATAATGATACAATCATGACACATTGTAATGCTGGCGCATTGGCAACTGTTGGATATGGAACCGCATTAGGTGTTATACGCGCAACAAAAGACAGTGGCAAAAAAATTAAAGTTATTGCAACTGAAACTAGGCCTATTCAACAAGGTTCTAGATTAACCGCATTTGAACTAAAACATGATGGAATTGATGTTAGTCTAATACCTGATACTGCTGTTGGTTATTCAATGGCAAATGGTC
>NZYH01000047.1 GCA_002697825.1 Nitrospina sp.
TCTCATTGTACCAGGTATGACTGTACTTTTAATCAAAATTATCTGATCTTTTTTCGTATTTTGAAGAATTTTACCGATTTTGGTGACTGAATTTTTTATCATTGAAAGTTCTATTGCTCCACTTGATTTTTGTGGCGTTCCTACAGTAACAAAAACAAAATCACAGTTTTTTATTAATGAAAAATCATTTGATATTATAAGATCATTTTTCAATCCTTTTCTCAATGTTTTTTCTAATTCTGGTTCAAAGAATGTTGAATGTCCTTTAGAAATAATTTGACATTTTTCATTATCTATGTCAATTCCAAAAGTTTTGTAACCTTTTGATGCTAAAACCGCAGCAAGTGATAAACCAACAAATCCTAATCCGATTACAGCTATTTTCATAATCATTCTAAATTTTTCTCTTTATCATGCTTTTCTAAATGTAATTTCTTGAGAGTCTTTGTATGATTCAACTGTTCCTACATCAATTTCATTTTCATTTTTATTTAATGTAATTGCAAGAACCCTTTCTTTTTCTTTAATTAAATTTTGAATTGCATCTGTTAATTGAAATTCTTTTCCTTTACCTGTTTTAATCTTTTTTAGACTAGAAAAAATATCTGATTTAAAATAATATAATGGTAATATGCCAAAATGTGATTTTGGTTTATCTGGTTTTTCAATAACCTCATTTACTGAAAATAAATTAGTAGATATTTTGTCAACAGTTGGAACCCCATATCTTTTGAAATCTTTTATTTTTTTACATAATAAAATTGCTTTTGCATCTGGATTTTTCTTTGCGGTATCTATTAATCGTAAAACGGGATGTTTGGATTTACTTAAAATTGTAACATCGCCTGCATGAACAATAAAATCTTCATTTCCAACATATCTTTCTGCACGTTTAACTGCGTCCCCAAAACCCAGTGGTTTATTTTGATTAATCCAAACTAAATGTGAATTTTCTAATTTTTTATAAAATTTTGTTATTAATTTTTTATATTCTCCATCTAATTCTCTTAGATATGCATCATGTGGTGTAAAATGATCCTCTATTGATCTCTTTTCACGTCCTACTACAAAACAGTAATCTCGAAAATTCATTGAATAAAGTTGTTCATAGATGTATTGTAATAATGGTAAAACTACTCGATTTTTTGTGAATGCTTTTGAATAAATTGGCATCATTTCTTTTGGCATTTCTTTTGTAAATGGTAACAGTCTTGTACCCTTTCCTGCTGATGTAATTACTACTTTAGTCACAAAAATCCATTCTTAGTCTTATCATTAAGTTTTTAAAATTTTGGAATAAAAGCTATCATTCCAAAATTATAATAGAGCAAAAAAGTTCAAAAATAACGAAAATAGTGAAAAAAAATGTCATATTCTAATATTAGCATGCAAAATCTTGAAGAAGTTAAAAAATCACTTGATTCAAAAACTCTAAGAGTTTGTGTTGTAGGCATAGGACGAATTGGTTTACCTACCGCTTTATCATTTGCAAAATCTGGCCTAACCACTATTGGTGTTGATATCAATGAATCACTTGTTGAAATGATAAACCATGATAATTTTCCTCTAAAAGATGAACCTGGATACGAAGAAATATTCCATAATGTAATTTCTGAAAAAAAATTCTCTGCTACAACAAAAATTGAAGAGGGTGTATCAAATTCTAATTTGATTCTACTATCTTTGCCTACTCCAATGGATGAAAATAATGTTCCTGATTACTCTGCATTGAAAAGTGTCGCATCTCAACTATCACAATTTCTCAAACCAAATTCTTTAGTAATTGTTGAGAGTACAATTGAACCTGGATTTATTGAAGATGAAATGATTAGTATGATTACCAATAATGATAAATTAACAGTTGAAAATAATTTTTTCATAGGTGTGTGTCCTGAAAATGCCAATCCTGGAGAAATTCTACATGATTTTACAAATCTTCCACGACTTGTTGGAGGAATAAATGAGAATATTTCAAAAATAATAAAATCAATTTATAATTTTGTTTTTGGGGTAGAATTAATTGAAATGCCTGATTGTAAAACAGCAAATGCAGTTAAGTTAACCACAAATGTTTTTCGTGATATCAATATTGCATTCATTAGTGAATTATCACTAATGTTTGAAAAACTAGGTATTGATACTATGAAAGTTTTAGAAGCTGCAAAAAAGAAATATAATTTCCAAATTCATTATCCTGGGGCTGGTGTTGGTGGCCCCTGTTTACCCATTAATTCTTATCAATTCTTAAACACCGCAAAAAGAATTGGCTCGGAATTAAGTATTATAGAATCCAGTAGAAAAATTAATGAAAAAATGCCTGAACATGTTGTTCAACTTTTACTTGACGGATTTAAAGAATATAATAAANCAATAAAAAACTCTCACATACTCTTACTTGGTGTATCATACAAACCAAATGTAAAAGATATTCAATTAACTCCTGCTGAGCAAATAATTAAGAAACTACAGGATTTAGGAGCAATTATTCATATTTATGATCCATATTTCATTTCTCAAAATGTATTTGATATTCGAACTGAAGAAAATCTTAATGAAATAATNTCTAATGTAGATTCCACCATAATTGTCACTGCCCATGACGAATTCAAAAAACTTGAAATCTCTTTATTCANACAAATGAAAACTCCTGTTCTTGTTGATACACGTGGAATCATTGATCCGGCAATTGCAAAACAAAATCAATTAATTTTTAGAGGACTAGGTCGTGGGTATTCCTAGTTTGGAAGTTAATCCCTCATCATTAGTAAATATTCTCACACTCNGATANGATCCAACTCAAAAATCATCACTTCCAAAATATACGCCTAAAAANTTTGTACCATCCCAAGAAATTCCTTCTTTAGAAAAAATTGAAAAATTAATAATCAAAAACATTACCAGTAAAATCCCAAAAGATACTGATTCAATTTCTATAGCGTTAAGTGGTGGAGTTGACTCCACATTAGTTCTTGCATTTATGAGAAAAATATTCCCAAAAATGGCTATAAATGCAATTTCTGTAAAATTTGCTAATAGCATTGATGAAACAATACCTGCTGCAAAAATTGCAGAAAAATTTGAAGCCAAACAAATTATAATTAATATAGAAAATTACTTGGAAGAGTTACCTAGGGCTATTAGTATTATAAAACAACCATTTTGGGATACACATTGGTATTATGTATCAAAAAGAGCACAATCACTTTCAAAATTTCTTGCATCCGGTGATGGAGGTGATGAAATTTTTGGCGGTTATACATTCAGATATAAAAAATTTCTTGAAACAACAACAAATACTACAACATCACTGGAAAAAATTAAAGCATACCTAAGTTGTCATGAACGAGATCGTGTTCCTGATCAAGACAAGCTATTTCATAAAGATGTTAATTTTAATTGGAATTCTATCTACAATGTATTATCTCCTTTTTTTAAAAATAATCTAGATAGATTAGATCAAGTATTACTTGCTGATTATAATGGAAAATTACTCTATAATTTTAGCCCTGTTAATAATTCTCTTCAAGAACATTTTGGTCTTACGTCTGTTTCGCCTTTTGTTTCTGAAGATATAATATCATATTTTNTACCAATTCAAAACAAATTCAAATATAATAAAAATGAAAATATTGGAAAATTACTACTTCGAAAATTACTTGTTAAGTATGACGCAGACATGTTAGTAACTAATGAAAAATTAGGGTTTAATGTAAATACACAAAACCTATGGAAAAAATATGGACAAAAATTATGCGAGAAGTATCTTGTTGGTGGTTACATAGTTGAAAATAATATAATAAACTCAAATTGGATAGAATGTTATATCTCCCAAGANGATCTAGAGATAAAATATGTCAATAAATTTTTGGGCTTATTAGCTGTTGAAATTTGGTATAGATTGTTTATAACTAAAGATCTTGATAGTAATACTACACTAGGTTAATTTACTAACAAAAATGGAAAAAATTATGAAAAAAGACGTTGTAGCTGGGCTTGGAGAAATTGGAACTCCAATTCTCAAATTACTTTCAAAAAATTATGACATAGTTGGATATGACATAAATCCAAAATTAATGAATCAAAAAAAATTTAATAAATTTAGTGATGTTAAAACATCTTTTTTACATATTGCAATTCCTGTATCTCCTAAATTTGAAAATAATATTATTCAATTGAATAAAAAATTTAATCCAGAATGTATAGTTATTCATAGTACAATTAGTCCTGGAACTACTGGAAAACTCCAAAAAAAAATCAATGTTCCAATAATTTATAGTGCTACTAGAGGTGTTCATAAAAGAATGATAAAAGACATTCAAAGATATGTAAAATTTTTCGCAATTTCTCCTAATGCTCCAGAAAAAAAATGGGCATCTGAAACATATTCAAAGAAAATGAAAAAATCTGGAATTAAAACTAAAAAAATGTCTAAACCTGAAACATTAGAACTTGCTAAAATTATTTGTGATACTTCATATCTTGGTTGGCTCATAAATTATTCCCAAATTAGTAATCAATTAGCACAGTCATATGATGTTAATTATGATGAAATGTGGTCATTTTCTGATGAAATTCATAAATTTTTAGGTAATAGACCGAAAATGTTTCCTGGATACATTGGTGGACATTGTGTTATACCTAATTTAGAATTAATCAACAACGAAACACTGGATCTCATTAAAGAACTAAATGATATGTATCTTAAAAAAAATCCTAAGGCCAAATCAATTAAAAAAAATAAGTGAGAAAAAGTCTTGACAATACTTACAGAAAAAGCACAAAACAATAAATTCTTAATTCCAGGATTACTATTTTTAATATCAATCTCATTTTTATCATTTAATCTTTCAGAGCAAGGACCACATCAGGATGAATTAGATTTTTTCTATGCTTATTCCGTAGTCTATTTTGGTCTAATAATGGATGGAGATTTTTTTCATCCTTGTTGGAATGGGGATGGTGAATGTGTGTTATTATCTGTTGAAGGATGTAATATGGATGATCATTGGATTACAACTCATGGTGTTATGAAACACATCTTTGTTGGAACTGGAATTCTAATACATGGAGAAAATGAATGGGAAAGCTATGCACCAAAACCACCATTATGTAAGCCTCACACAGATCCTGTCTTTGGAGTAAATGTGCCAGAAAAATCTGAATTAGGTGCGGCAAGATTTTTCTCTCCTATCCTAGGTTCGTTAACAGTTGTTCTTGCTTTCTTTATTGGAAAATTTCTTTTTAATAGAATCACAGGATTAAGTTTCGCATTATTACTGTTATTCAATAGTTTATGGTTTGGATACAGTCGAACAATAATGTCTGAAACACACATCTACTTTATGATGATATTATCATTTTTTTTATTATTATATTCATTTCAAGAACGAGAAAAAATTCGATATATATTATTAATTTCCAGTGCAGTAATTTTTGGAATTGCATTTGACACTAAACCAATTGTTTTCATGTTTCTACCAATGTTTATCTTAACAATTTTTCTAAGAAATTCAATTAATAAAAAATTCTCTAGAAAATGTTTCAATACCAAAAATTATTTCTCAAAATCATTTGCTCTATCTTTCTTATACATTGCTGTACTACTTGTATCAATAATAGCCACATTGCCATTTTATTGGATTGGACCTATTGAACAATTTGGTTTACAACAAGAAAGTTTGGATGCATACAATAAAGAAATGAGTTTACATATGCCATGGGATATTGAATCAAAATTACATATTAGGATTTTGAGTACAATTACTGTATCTTTCGTACCTGTGATTGATACATATTTCAATTTATTTAATCCAGATAATATTCCTGAATCAGTTGATCGTGCAAATAATTTTTCAAGTATACCATTATCAATATTATTTTTTACAGGCATAGGTTTTCTAATTCACAGTATAAAAAATAAAACAATTACTGGTTCTGAATTAATAATTATATTTTGGGTCTCAAGTATTTTCTTATTCTTATCAACAATGATGGAATCATATTCCACTAGTAGATTTTTTATTATGATGTTTATTCCTTTAATTTTAGTATCTTCTTATGGGTACTGGAAATTTTTTAATACAACAAATAATAAAAAAATCCAAGTTATTTCTTTCTTATTATTAATAACTTCTCATGCAATTACCACACTAATTTTTTGGAAAGAACTCTTTTTTGATTCCTCGATTATTTGGCTTGATCCATTATTCATTAAATCACAAGTAGCAGTGACTCATATTGAAGTATTAGGATTTGGAATTATATTCTCATTATTCTTTATTATTTTTGGAATAAATAAAACAATTAAAAATAAATCAGTGAAAAAATAAAACGATCATTATTCTAATTCTGTAAACCAGAAAATCATAGGTATTTTACGTTTTTAGAAACAGTTTTTGCTTTAGTAAAAAACCTAATCTCAAGATAGTTTTTTCTATAATTACATCCAAATTTGTAATAAACTATATAATATTACATTTTCACTAAAAACTGATGAGAATTTTACTCATTAGTCCAAAATATGATTCCTATATAGTAGCACCATGTTTGGGATTAGGTTACCTTGCTTCTAGTTTGAAAAAAAATGGACATGTTGTTAAAGTAATGGATGGATTACGTGAAGAAATAGTATATGATCCAACTGATTGGGATATGGTTGGTGTCACTGCCATGTCTACGTATTTCCCTGAATGCATTCAAGAAGTAAAAAAAGCAAAAGATTTTGGTCTTACTACGATAATTGGCGGTCCTCATATTATTTGTGATCCTATTCAGAGTTTAATTGATTCTGAAGCAGATTATGCTGCAGTTGGTGAAGGTGAACGAACATTAAACCAACTAGTTTCAGGAATTCCTCCTGCACAAGTAGAGGGACTAGCTTATTGGGATAATGGAAAAGCAGTTGAATCAAAACCACCAGATAAGGAATTAATTGATACAAAAGAACTCTATTCATTAAAAGTAGGAAAATTAAAGCGACAATTCCAGATAGATCTTGATGATTTTGGCAGGCCTGATTGGAAATCAATTGACCCTAGAACATATCCTGTAGCTCCTCATGGAATGATTGCTCATGCACATCCAATAGCTCCTATAATTACGACTAGAGGGTGCCCATACAGTTGTACATATTGTAGTGCCCCAATCACTGCTGGTAAAAGAATGCGATATAGAGATCCAATCAAGGTTGTTGATGAAATTGAAATGTTAGTTAATGATTTTGGAGTTAAAGAAATACAAATTGAAGATGATAATTTTACTCTAGATAGAAAACACTGTGTAAAAATATGTGAAGAAATCTTAAAAAGAAAAATCAAAGTTTTGTGGAGCTTGCCAAATGGTGTTAGAATAGACAAATTGGATAAAGAAATGGTTATTTTAATGAAAAATGCAGGATGTTGTTCAATGTCCTTAGGAATTGAGTCTGCAAATCAACGAATTTTGGACATGATAAAAAAACAATTGAATAAAGATATCATTAGGGATACTGTAAAAATGGTTTCAGATGTAGGAATTGAAACTGTTGGATTTTTTATGATTGGTTTTCCTACAGAAACAAAAGAAGAAATAGAAAATACAATTAACTTTGCAAATACTTTACCACTAACTCGTGCAAATTTCACAAAAGTTACACCTTTACCAGGTACTGAATTATTTGATCTATGGGTTGAAAAATATGCAGATGGTGGAAAGATAGACTGGAAAACATTCAATTATTATCAATTTGATGCTGATTGGTCTGAATGTAGCTTTGATGAAATTGCAAAGTTACAAACTAAGGCAGCAATAAAATTTTATGGAAGACCCGATAGATTCTTCAAGATACTGGTACAATTAAAGCCTGCACAATATTTGCCTGGCTTTAAGCGGTTAATCAAAATACTGATAGGCACAGATTTCTATAATAAAGTAATTTCAAAGGAAGGTACAATAAAAAAAGATTCTATTGTTAAACAACAACCTATGTCTTCCGTTTAACCTCTCTGGATAATTTATGTTTGATACTCTAGATCACATTTTAGGTGCAATAACAATAAGAATTTTAAGAAAATATCTAAAATTTAAGAGAAAACCAGATTTGGTATATTTTGATGAATTTCTTGCAGTAGGGGGTGTTTCCAAACTAGAATTAATAAAGAAAGAAGGAATTAATGCGATTCTAGATATGAGGATGGAAGACTATCACAATGAAAGTAATCTAAAAAAATTGAATATTGCATATATGAGACTGAAAGTTCCAGATAGAGGTTTTCCATCAATTAATGATAGCTCAAATGCAATTGAATGGATAAATAATCATAAAAAAAATGGGCATAAAGTTTTGATTCATTGTAACTTGGGTAGGGGCAGAGCTCCACTAATGTCAATAGCATATCTTATCTCTAAAGGAATAAACAGGAATAACGCTATTCAAAGAATTAAAGACATTAGAAAAAGCATTTTTCTTAACAAAGATCAATTAAAATTTCTGGAAATATTTGAAAAAAAATATTCATAGTTTAAAAAAATCTGTTGGTATAAAATAGATCAATATTACAATTGAAATTACAAATGATGATATGAGAAATAATAAAGATTTTGAATTTACTAACATCTGATGAAATTCTTTTGACGAAAAATTACCGGATAAAATTCTTTGAGAATATATCCATATGATTAGAATTGCTAATGGGATTGTTAGGACTAATCTCCAATCCTCTATTGATTCTGAGCCTGAAATAGCATATGCAGAGTAAGTAATTATTACAAATGCTGATGAAAAATAAATAGACCATCTTAAACTTTGTATAGAATATCTTTTCAATGATTTTCTATGTTTCTCTGAATTAGTTTTTAAAAATTGTAATTCATTAAATCTTTTTGAAAACGATAATAATAATGCAAAAAAGAATATTCCAACAATTAACCAATTTGAGATATCTAATGTTAACAGATAACCTCCTGCAACTGCTCTAAAAACATAATTAATACTAATCAAAGATACATCTAAAACTACAATATTTTTTCCTCTAATTGTATAAATTATAGTTGAAATAATTAAAAATAAATTCATTAAGAAAAACATATGATTTAAAATAATTGAACAAATTAATGAAATAGCTAAAAATACTATTGCAATAAGAAAAGCAGTTTGTTTTGAAATTTTTCCTGATACTATTGGCCTGTATTTCTTAACTGGATGAATCTTATCTTTTTCATAGTCAATTAAATCATTGAAAATGTATAGTGCACTAGAACTTAAACAAAGTAAAATGAATCCTTGTAAAGAAAGAAAGAAAAGTTCAATATCAAGTAAATTTAATGAGAAAATTATCGGGACAAAAACTAGTAAATTTTTATACCATTGCTGAGGTCGTAATAAAGAAATCTGCATATTTTTTTTCATTTTATTTAGTAAATTAATCTAGTGTACAAATAATTTTAATTAAAAACAATTTTTAAAATTAAATAATCTGAACATTATTTATACTTGTATTTATGTCTAGTAATGTTCAAAATCTATTCAAGAATGTTTGAATATTTTTTTTCAAAAAATTCACTGACATTTTTCATGGGTGGTGATAATTTCATGGTTGTAACAAATTCAAAACAAAATGTGATATGCTCTGATTATGTACGAAGAGTTCAAGAAATATGATATTAGAATACCATGACCAATAGAACAGTTTACCAAGGTGATGAAAAACGTGAAGAACAGGAAATTAATCAGCTAGATTCCAAGCATAATGAAGTAATGGATGAGTATGGATTAGGCGATTTAGATCGTGGTGAAGCAGGGGATGAATAGTAATGATTAATTTATTTGAAAAAATTCAAAATGAATATTGAAAGACACTATTAAGTTCATTTTAAAAAATTCAATAATTTTTGCATTAGTTTCGTTTGGGTTTTCCATAATCGGAGCGTCTGTTCCTGATAGCGAACATACGTATGTTCTAGGTAGTCCAATAGACAGTAATGCTAATTTGGAACATGCACTGGGTCATATTTTTTGGGGCGCAGTAATTGGGTTGGGAACATTAAGTATTCGATATATCATTCTTGGTGGAAGTTTTGGGATTTTCTTAGATGCAGATCACTTGTTACAATTTTTAGATATACAATTAGTTGACAGAATGAGTCATTCAATTCCATTTGCAGTTTTAGTATCTATAGTGTTTTTCGTAATATTACGAGGTAAAGATATCCGAGTTTGCGTAGTTGCATTTGGAGCAGTTTTGTCACATATTGCATTTGATATTTTTCGAGCTGAGATTGCATTCAATTCAACTACAACATTTCCATTATTTTCACCATTCATTCTAGATAAGATAGAACTTGGAGGATTAAGTTGGCTTGGTATTCAAATTATTGGTGTGAGTGTGGTGGCAATTACAAGTTATTTTTACAAACGAAGAGAGATTAAAGTAAATAACAATCTCACGAAAACTTAAGAATCCGTTTTGATTCGTTGATTTAATGGTAAAGTTTACAGTAATTTCAGGAAATGCATCAAATCATTTAGCAAAGAGAATTGCTAGAAATCTGAAATCATCTTATATTAAAACTGAAAGAAACGTTTTCCCCGATGGAGAAAGTAAAATAACAATTAATCATATTCAGTTCAAGGTAGATTTAAAACTAAACTTACATTTTTTTAATTAATGAGAGTTTTAATTGCATCTGGAGCTGGAGGAGGTTCTGCAAAAAAAAGTATAGGAAAATATTTTCATCTAAAAGAATTCGGTGATGCATTAAAAGAATTAGGAGTGGATTACAAATT
>NZYH01000048.1 GCA_002697825.1 Nitrospina sp.
TTGAGCGTATGGATGATTGTTTAATAAGGTAATTGTAAAAGGCAAATGAGACTAAAAAAGCGGGGCCAATAGCAGGAAGGTACAGGTTTCGTTCACTTAACAAATCTATACGCGGTAAAAAACTATTGGTAATAGAAATGGTTAGGATAAACCAAAAAATTGAGAATGGGATTACAGGTTCCAAGCTTTTAAATTTTTTTATAATCAATATTATTAATGTTAACCATAATAAAACAGATAACCCTTTAAAAAAGCCACTCGATAACCAATTGCTTGTGAAATCATAATCAAATACTAGATTGATTGGAAAAAAGCAGAGTTTTAATGCGTAGGCAACAACCTTTGCCTGGTTAAGTAGATATTTTAAATCCAGTTTTTCTATCCCATTTATGAGAGTTTCTTGGAGAGAATACTGAAGGAAGATTAACGCTAGAATTGAAACTAAAAAAGGAAAATAAAGAAATTTTAGTCGGGTTTTAATAGAGCACCAGCTTTCCTTATTTATAAAACAAATTTCATATAAAGCAATAACCGCTGGTAAGGTTAGGCTCGTTTCTTTGCTGAGCATGGCCGCAATGAAAGAAATAAGGGTAAGCGTATAAAATAAAACCTGAGAAGCTTTTCCGGAGACTTTTTTAAGACTTCCAAGAATAAAGAACAAAATGGCAAGTAAATAAAAGAATGCTGCTATACCGCTTGTTCTTCCTGAAAGGTAGGTTACGGTCTCAGTACTTAAAGGATTAGTCGCAAATAAAATAGAGGTCAAACCCGCAATACCAAAGGCTTGGTCCGCTTTTTGGTTTGACCCGTATTTCATCGTTAAGTAAATAATAAAAAATAATGTAAAAGAAGTTAAAAGATGGAATGTGATATTCACCAAATGGTAGCCTATCGGGTTCAAACCGCCTAAAGAATGGTTTAAGCTGAAGCTAAGGAAGAAAAGGTGTCTGTAAAATAAGGTTCCATCCCATATAGTAGAAAAATTTAGGAACTGCCCGGGAGTGTAAAGGCTAATATGATTTAGTACGGCATGGTCATCAAAGTTAAAAGGTGAACTAAGAGTATTCGCAAAAGAGAAAAGGATCAGAAGTAGTAATACGGTGCCCATATAAAAAAAGGAGCGTTTCGACTTCACAGGATCAATCATGCGGATGTTTTTTCTCTTGCCGTCTTAAAATCGCTACAAGTATTGCAACGTTAATAATTATAAAAATAAAATAAATTGGAATAAACTTTGGTATCAGGTTGATGTTGAAGGTAGGAATCAATGCAGTCAAATCAAAATAAAATCCAATTAAAAAAAGTATTGATATTGACTTAACGGGCGTTAAACCTAGCTTCCCAAGTCGATGGTGAAAATGTTCAGAATCTTTGAGAAAGGGACTGGTTCCTTTAAAAATTCTACGAAAAAAAGCGAAGGTAGTATCTATAATTGGAATCAATAGTGTGATGACAGGGATGAGATAGTATATTTCGTCTGTATAACCCTGTTTAAGGGGTAGGAGGGTTATTAAAGATATAATAAGTCCTAGTGGCAAGCTGCCTGTGTCTCCAAGAATTATTTTTGCAGGGGGAAAATTAAAAATGAAAAACCCTAATACACTACCTGCCAAAATAACTGCAAAAAATGTAGCCCCAATGATTTGTCGTTCTAGGTAAACAAAGACAATGGTGAGACAGGAAAAAAATATTATCCCTGGTGCTAAACCATCCATCCCGTCAACTAGATTTATGGCATTGGTTATGCCAACGATCCATAGCACCGTTAAAAGAACAGAAAAATTACCCAGTTCAATCAGATCTCCGATACGCTCAATTTGAAAACCATAATAATAAAGTATGCAGGCTATAATAGTTTGGATTATCAATTTTAGCCGAGCAGAACAGTTGAAAATGTCGTCATAAATACCAAGCAGCATCATTAGCCCTGTGCTTAGTGAGATTATAGAAATTAATTGGATGTGACCAGAGTCAATCAGCCCTGTTAATTGAAAAAACCAAAGTGTTGTCAAGAAGGCTAAAATAACTGAGATTCCACCGAATGATGTTATTTTTTTTTCTCCAGGGCTTGAAATCTGGTTAGAACTGGAATTGAGGGGAAATCTAATTAAAAATAAAGTGATGGTGAAAGAAATTATAAAGGCCAGAAGGTATCCAATAATAAAAATTTCACCAGGAATAGGAATAGATTTGAATATCATTTAACAAGATTGGTAAATAGTTGCAAAATGCATCTAGTGGAGATAAAAAAATTAACGATTCCTCGAATCAATAAGTTTTTACTATGATGTTTTTTGAAATAATACATCATTCCTAAATGCCTTTGGATAATTACCNTGGANGTTGTTTTACTGTTGCTAGTGGATACTTTATGAATTACTTTTGCNTCTGGAAAATATATAACCTTCTTGCCACTTTGATTAAGCATGCGGCATAAATCTATATCCTCGTTGAATAAAAAATAGTTTTCATCGAAGCCATTTACTGCTTCAAAAACACTTTTGGGTATCATTAAACAACATCCTGATAGCCAGTCAACCGGAGAAGTTTCATTATGCTCAAAATCAAGCATCAAATATCGTGTGGTCAAACGATTTTGAGGAAACAATCTGGAAAAAATGGAATAGCGATTGAATAGACTCGTCCATAGAGTGGGGTAACGCCTGCATGAATATTGTAGGCTTCCATCAGGATTTAATACTTTTGGGCCAAGTNCTCCTATTTCCANATTGGAGCGAATGTGCNTAAACATAGAGTTAATGGCCTGCTCTTTTAAAATNGTGTCCGGATTCAAAATAAATAAAAATTTACCTCGTGCTATTTTAGCGGCTTGGTTATTAGCTTTAGAAAACCCAACATTGGTGGGATTATAAACGATCTGGACCTTTGGATAATTTTCCTTAAGCGATTGTAATNNTAGGTCCTCCTCACTGTTATCAATAATTATTACTTCAAAGTCTATTTCTTGGATAGTTTGATAAATGGAATTCAGACAGCCTTTTAGAGATTCGCTTTGTTNATAATTAACAATTATGCAGGAAAGGTCCACTTTGCATGCCGATTATTACNAAGTAGGAAGGGCTTAAAAAATATTCTCTGTGACCCTTAGATTATTGCCCAATTTCATATTAATTTCAATGGGGTTACNAAGATCAAATTATGCTTCTAGACCTCAAGTACTTTCCCTTAAATACCGAATGAGATAAGATNTTAAAAGAAAGATTGATTTCCNCTNAAATAANCCGAAAGCTAANAGTAAAAGAGGAAAATTAAATGAGTAAAACGGTTTTGGTCACAGGTGGGGCAGGCTTTATTGGGTCTCATACCGTTGATGCGTTNATTGAGAACGGCTATAAAGTTAGGGTTTATGANAATCTCAATCCGCAAGTTCATGGAGAAANTTCTGAAAAACCTGGATATTTACACCCGGATGCGGAATTTATTAAGGGGGATGTTCGAAATCGAGCCGGTTTATACCNGGCCATAAAAAATGTAGACCTTATTATTCACGATGCAGCTGAGGTGGGTGTGGGGCAATCAATGTATTCCATTGATCAATATATTTCGACAAATGTCCAAGGTACAGGGATGCTTTGGGATATTCTTATAAATGAAAAACATANTGTGAAAAAAGTATTGGTTGCTAGCTCTATGAGNCTTTATGGCGAAGGTTGCTATCAATGTGAAGAACACGGGAAAATNTCACCCAAACCTCGNCCTGAAAATCAATTGTCAGACGGACAGTGGGAAATGCTTTGTCCGGAATGTTCTTTGCAGGTTACTCCCATTCCAACTCATGAAGAAAAAGAACTCGATGTCACCTCTGTTTATGCTCAGACCAAAAAAGATCAGGAAGTTTACTCACTAATGATTGGTCGTGCCCATAAGATTCCTACGGTAGCCTGTAGATATTTCAATTGTTATGGCCCTCGCCAGTCTTTGAATAATCCTTATACCGGGGCTGCAGCCATATTTTGTTCCGCTATAAAAAATGATAACCCACCTTTGATTTATGAAGACGGTAACCAACGCCGAGACTTTATTCACGTGAAAGATTTGGTAAAGGGTAAGCTGCTTTTATTAAACAGGNCGGAGGCAGACTATGGTATTTTCAACATAGGAACTGGAAAACCCACCTCCATTATCGAGCTTGCGGAAACACTTATTGAGCTCTGTGGAAAAACATTTAATCCAGATGTTATTTATAAGTTTCGAAATGGTGATATTCGAGACTGTTATGCAGATATAACAAAAATAAGTAAGCTAGGGTTTCAGCCCTTATTTTCTTTAAAAGANGGACTCAAAGATTTGATAAATTGGAGTGATGGACAAGCGGCCATCTCCAAAGTAAAAGATGCCCACCGGCAGCTGGTTGAAAAAGGCCTGGTGCTTGAAACCCAACCTGTTTCCAGCAAATAAAACGAATATTCCCGTTTAATCCAGATCAATTCCTAATATGTCAGTTTTCTCCAGTTAAATTTAGGAGTAGGAAATGTCCCAACGTAGCGCTCTTTATTTTGGCGGAATTTTCTTTTTAATCTTTTTGTTTCTAACCCCACTTGGGGTTTTTAATTCTTGGATTCCTCCTAATTTGCATACGGGATTTTATTCTGTCACAACGATTGATGGAGGNGACGATACGGGTTATTACGCCTTTCTTCGCTCCACTTTTATAGATGGAGANCTCGATTTTTTTAACGAACGCGGATACGCGCATGCGGAAAAAATAAATCCCACCGGTTATGTGTTTAACAATTGGCAGATGGGACAAGCCATCCTCTTCTTGCCCTTTTTTCTGGCAGGTCATGCACTAGCTCATTTATANCAGAGCTTGGGNTATCCAGTTACNACNGACGGGTATTCTACTCCTTACTATCTTTCTACTGCCGTTGCTTCGGCATCTTATCTCTTTGCAGGCTTAATTTTTGTTTACCATACTTTGCGAATGTTTATCGGAAGGCGTCTGAGTATGTTGGTTACGCTTTCATCTTGGCTTGCTTCACCGCTGCTTTATTTTTCATTCATTCGGCAACGCATGGCACANACCGCAGAGTTTTTTCTTGCTTCGATCTTGATTTATATTTGGATTCGGTTCCGTCAGTCCCGGGAACCCATNCATTATTTGGTTCTTGGAACGGTTTTGGGACTATTATGTATGACCCGCGTGATCAATATCGCTTTTTTTGCTTTGTTTATTGCAGACCTTTTTTGGACGTTTNNTCAGGAATGGAAAGCTAACCCTGGTAGAACTTNGAAGACATTTTTTATATTGGTAGCAGCGTTAGGAGGCGGTTTTTTTATAACAATGTTACCTCAGTTTTATGCTTGGTATCAGTTAAATGGGGTCCCTTTTCCACCTCGCCACATGAAATTTGCCGGAGAGGGTTTGGCGGGCGTAAATTTAGGGCCTCTTTTTGAAAATATCTATTCATTACTTTTTAGTGCTAAGTGGGGATTATTTTTTTCAATGCCCCTTGCTGTTCTGGGAATAATAGGCCTCTTTTTTAAAGATAATTCTATTGGTAATNTGCGATTNGGCTTGCTCGCATATCTTTCTGGAATTTTTGGCATAATACTTCTATATCCTGAGGATTCAGCCTNATATGGTCACCGCCATTTGATTTCTGCCCTCCCGGTTTTTGCACTAGGGTTAGGAGCTTTATTTCAAAGGTTTTCGAGAGATTTCTATGGAAAAGCTAATGTAGTTACTTTGTTATTCTGTTTGATAGCTATCCTGATACAATTTTTCATGGTAATTCAATATAAGGTAACGCTACCTTATAATCATCCCGAATTTACTCTCAAAGCAATTGGGTCTATTGGAGATATTGTTTTTGGGCATCCCGAATATTTGATTCGCTCTAGTAGTTTTTTTCAAATACTTTTGGCACCCCATACCGATTCGTGGAACTACCTAGATAATATGTTTTTAGTTTTGTTTCCTTTGTTCCAATTGTCGGCCCTTGCATTTGTCCTTTTTCTATTTCACCAGGCTTTTAAAGAAAAGGGAATTTTATCTTTTGTCCTGAACCCTAAACTGGTCTTTATGCAAAGTGTATTTGGAAGTATGCTCTTGATCATTTTAGTGGCCTATGCAGCACCGAAAAAATCAGATGCAGAAATTCAGTCTCGATTAAAATACCTTGAGACCGCACAGAAAGCTGAGGCCCTTTTTAGAGGCGGTCAAATAGATGCTGCACGCCTTGCCTATACAGAAGCATCACAGTATATACCTAATGCATGGAAACCCTATTTCAGAATAGGACAAGCCTGGCAGGGGCAGGGCAATTTTCAAGAAGCAAATAAGTTTTTACAAATGTCTTTAAAGTTTAATCCTGGATTCAGTCCTGCATTGTCTATTTTGGGTGATAACCACAAAAAACTGGGAGATTTAGCTGGGGCAGAAAAAATGTTACGCAAGGCAATTCAAAGCTGGCCAATGAATAAGTTTGCTTACGATTCGCTGGCTCAAGTTCTGGCCGCCCAAGATAAAAGACCGGAAGCAATAGAAATGCTTAAAAAAACAGTTCTTATTGACCCAAATTATGGTGTAGGGCATGCTAATCTAGCTATGATATACTCCAGTCTAAACCAAACTAAAAAAAGCCTAGAACATTTGAACCGTGCTATAGAGCTTGGTGTGCGGGGCCAGGGAATTAGTCGAATCAAATCTATGATTGAGAGGCAAACTGCTAGTGATTGATGAAATTGATTATTTTCCAAAACGGGAACGGCATAATAAGAAAAAAGTCGATTCCAACTGGAAAGAATTGAAAGAGAAAAAAAATCAAAAGAATGAAAATTTGCAGGACCTCCCTTTTGAGCCTAAAAAACCCCCCCAGAAAAACAAGAGAAATTAGCAAATTCCTATCAAGATGTTTATACTTAATTAATTCATTTTTTATAAGGGCTTAGTCTTTTAATTGGGCCCTTTTTTAATTTATATGTAAAATAAATCTTTATATTCTCTTTATAATTTGAATATAAACATTATTTAATAATAAAGATAAAATGTTTGTGAGCATTTTAAAGTTTCTAGTAGAATAGGCCTTGAAATAATTCCGAATATTAACTAAATATTGAAAAGTTCTTAGGAGCAAGCTTGTCATGTTTTTTAGTATATTTTCAAAAAATAATATATTGAGCTGGAGCATAATTTGTTTCATTTTGTTTCCTGTTTCTATTTTTGCAGGAGTACAAGAAGAAACTTCCAAAGGGGATATGGCTTTTAAAGATGGGAAAATCGAGGAAGCAGAAGTACATTATTCTTCCGCTCTTAAAATGGACCCCAATAGTTGGCGTATTATGCGTGGATTAGCCGAAACAAAATTTCGATTAAAGAAATATAGAGAAACCAAAGCTTTGGTGGATCGTATTAGGGCTATGAAAGTCATCAAAAGAAATATAGTTGTGGTGACACTCTCTGATAGTTCAGAAACATTTGAAGCTGAGATTGTTGATGAGAATGTTTTCACTCCAGACGATGGCAGAAACAATATGAGAAATTTTTTAGATGGAGAGAAAGCTAAGCCTATTCTGCATTACCGTCTCTTCAATTTGAAGACAGGAAAAATGCTNCTCATTCCGCATAAGGACGCCAAGCTTAAATACAANGGTGTTCCACGACGGGTTTACGATTATGTAACCGAGTTGCACGTAAAAGTTGAAGATAAGTTGATCGATATGCAAGGGACCACAGGTCCAGTAAAAATGGTAGAAGTTAAAGGCGGATGTTTCAAAATGGGGAGCAATCAAGGAGCNGCCTCTGAAAGGCCTGTCCATGAAGTTTGTTTGAAAAGTTTCAAACTTGATAAGCACGAAGTTACACAAAGGCAATTTCAATCTTACATGGGTCACAATCCAGCACGATTTAAGGGTGCTGATAGACCTGTTGAAAGGGTGACTTGGCATGAGGCAAATGATTTTTGTCGCAAAGCAGGAAAACGATTACCCACGGAAGCAGAATGGGAATACGCGGCACGTGCCGGGACTAACACTGAATATTACTGGGGAAATGATTTCGAAAACGGCAAATCCAACTTGTGTGATAGTGCCTGTGACATGAATATCAGTGCAAAAAATATTTCCGACAACTACCCAAATACGGCACCTGTTGGTTCATTTCCAGCTAATTCATGGGGTTTCCATGATATGGCGGGAAACGTATACGAATGGACGACAGATTGGATGGATGACAAATATTATAAGAATAGCCCTAAAGATAATCCTAAAGGACCAAAACGCACGAATCCTTCTGATAGAAAAGGTGGTGGGGTGCGAAAAGTCCTTCGTGGAGGATCTTGGGCAAGCAACGCGGACAGTCAAAGGTCTGCAGCCAGGAAAGGTTTTGTAGTAGATTACCGGATTGACCTTTTCGGGTTCCGTTGCGCGAGCTGAACCCNATNTAAGCTGTAAAACCCCAAAGGTTTTCAGTCGAGCATTTAAGACCCCCTCCCTCTATAAGGAGGGGGGNCTGGATGTAGCNAAATTTTTAGTNNNCTTTGAATTAAATTGTCTTTTTTTATTTCAACNGGTCTTTNATTATTTTTCCCGTTGCNGTTTTAGGAAATGACTCGTGAAACTCGATTAAATCGGGAATCATAAATGCGGGCAGATTTTTCCTGCAAAACTCTTTAAGTTCTTTCTCCGTTGCGTCAANGCCTTCTCGCAAAACGATACAGACTTTCACTTTTTCNCCCAATCGATCATCCGTAAGACCAACCGCNGCAACTTCAGCCGGAGCGGGATGATTCATCAACGCGTTTTCGATGGCAAGAGGTGATATGTTTTCTCCCGCGCGGATGATAATGTCTTTTTTCCTTCCTGCAGAAATATAAAGTCTTCCATCTTTATCCAGATGACCTAGGTCGCCCGTTTTAAGCCAGCCATCTTTTTGGATTATTTCTTTAGTTTCAGTAATACGATTCCAATAGCCATTCATAACTGTCTTACCACGAACAAGAATTTCTCCAGCCTGACCATGCGGAACTGCTGANCCCGATTCATCAACAATTTTTAATTCTATGTTTGGTAATACCGGGCCTACAGAACCTGGGATGCTTCCATCGCGCATCCTGTTGACCGCTATAACTGGAGATGTTTCAGTAAGTCCATACCCCTCAATGACCGTNACACCCAAAACCTCNTCCACTTTTTTTAAAAGAGCTTTCGGTAACGCTGCCCCACCCGAGATACAAGTGTGCAAAGAAGAAACGTCATAANCTCCGCGNGCATAAAGGTCGAGAAGAAAAGAATAAATAGTGGGTACAAGAGGAAGAAAAGTAGCTTTGTGAATTGCGATGGAAGTCAGAATGGATTTAGGTTGAAATTGTTTAAGAAGAATCAAGGTGGCGCCGACTCTNCAAAATACCAGAGCCATAATATTGCCAAAAGAATGGAATAATGGCAATGCAACGATGGCACTATCATCAGAAGTAATATTCAGATGATCCAAAAAACCAGTACAATTTTCATCAAATTGATCTTCGTTAAGCATTACCCCTTTTGGTTTGGCGGTTGTTCCCGAAGTGTAAAGGATGACATCGGGAATTCCCGTCTCTCGTTTGTGTTTTACAAATGCGTTTTCTTTTGTTCCGCATTTTAAAAAATCGTTAAATCGCTGTGTCCCTTCACCAACTTGATTGGGCTCGGCTGAACCGACTAGTATTTTGTTTGGGAAAAAATTAAAAAACGGAATAATCTCAGGTTTTACAAAAGCGGAATCGATAATAAGTATATCTATAGAAGCGTCCTTTGTTATGAATACCAGATCTTCTGGCTTCAAAAGAAAATTATAGGGGATNACAGGAATTCCTTTTAATAAGCAGCCAAACAGGGCGATGAGATATTCTTTCTGATTCAAACACAAAAGGCCTACTTTACTTTTTGGGTGGAGAGGTAATTCTGAAATCGCCGAAGCAAAAGATTCTATTTGTTTACAAAATTCTTTATAGGAAATTATGCAGTCACCCTCAATTATNGCGNCAGAATTAGGGTTTTTTACCGAGTGAGATTTTAAATATTTGTAAAAAGCCATTCTCAAAATTATTAAAAAGGTTTGTTNTTAATCATTATACCTTAGATNCTTACCACTAACTGTAAGGNAGATAAAACGATCGAACTACCTGGATATTTGCCAGCGGCAGAAGAATCCGTTTGGGAGGTTNAGTCCAGAAGAATTATCGGGAATGAACATTTCTCCTGTTTCAAAATTACCCTGTTGAGTAGAGGGGAGATAAGTCCTAAGCATATTTTCTAATGTTAGTGATGAAAAGCCAGGTGAGTGCGTGGTGAAAAGCAGGAAAACGGCGGAGTCACTGAGAATTTGTCGNCACGCTTCCATGAACTCNGAAAGTTTGTCTTCTATCTCCCACACCTCTCCTTTGGGTCCNCGTCCGAATGATGGNGGATCCATAATAATTGCATCATATTTGTTGCCTCGACGATGCTCTCTTTGCATATATTTCATAGCATCTTCGACAATCCAACGTACTGGTCGATCGCCAAGACCAGANANTTCTAAATTTTGCCGAGCCCAATTNACGGAGGCTTTTGAGGCATCTAAATGGGTGACATGGGCACCAGCCGAAGCTGCTGCGAGGGTACTGGCCCCGGTGTAACCAAAAACGTTAAGTACTTTGATTTCTTTGCCGTTAAGTAATTTAAGCTGTTCCATTATCCAAAGCCAATTGGGGGCTTGTTCCGGAAAAAGTCCTATATGGCCAAATCCAGTTGGTTGTATCTTGAAAATGAGATGCTGGAATTTTATCTGCCATCCGTTTTCAGGAAGTTTAGAAAATAATTTCCATTCACCCCCGGTATCTTTGCCTTTGAAATATTTATATTCTCCTTCTGCGGTATTCCACTCGGCTTTTGGGAGAGACTTTGGCCAAAGAGCTTGAGGTGCAGGACGGCAAAATCGATGTGGACCAAATTGTTCCAGTTTTTGGAACGATCCGGTGTCCAGTAATTGATATTCAAATTCCTCGGAGGGGTAGGAAGACATGGATGTGTTAAAGCCCTTTTTTACTATAGAATAGTAAGTAAATAAATCTAAGTCTTTGCAATGAAATAAATTTACAACACGTGACGGTGGAGGATTATATCAGAAAATTGAATAGAAAAAGGATTGTGCCCCTTATTCTTCTTGTATTGATTTTGTCTTCTTGTGCTCCTGCAGAGGAAGAAAGGTCAGAGGTCGAGAAGAAGGAGTTTGCACTTCCGGTGCAGGTCGGGAAAGTAGTCTATATGGATATTGCGGATGAAGTTCGCGCTGTTGGCAATATTCAGGCGGAGCAAAGAGTAACTATTACGTCAGAAATTCGCGGCAAAGTGGCACGGATCGCAGTAGAAGAAGGCATGAAAGTGAAAGCCGATAATCTGGTAGCACAAATTGATCCCAGGGAATATGAATTGACATTAGAGAGGTTACGTGCAGATCTTTCTGGTGCACAAAAAGAATATAAAAAAGCTCAATCGGGGCTACGCCAGGAAGATAAGGATCGATTGCAAGCCCAAACAAGAGCGGCACAAAGTGCTTTCGATCTTTCGAAAATTGAGTTGGATAGAACAAAAAAATTGGTTGAGCAAAAAGTCCTTGCTCAGTCTTCTCTAGATTCAGCAAAAGATAAAATACGCCAGGCAAAAGAGTTATTGATAGCGAGTCAAGCAGAACAGGCTGCAGGATTAAAATCTCGATCAGAAGATATTGAGAAATTGGAGACAGAATTGCAAGCCATCAGAAAGCAGGTTGCAATGGCTGAACTAAATCTTTCCAAGGTAAATATTTTAGCTCCCTTTGATGGCATTATTATTTCCAAGGAAATAGAACGCGGGGCCATTGCAGATTCAGGCACGGCAATTGTTAGAATGATTGGATCATCCCGATTGAAAGCTGTTCTCGAGGTTCCTCAGAGCTATCGTAATAAATTAAAAAAACTAAAGGCAGCAACTTTTTTCGCAAAAGAGTTAGATTTTAAGTTCAAGTACCAGCGAAAATTACATCGACTTATACGTGTGATTCCTGATGCTAATATTTATTCAGGAAATATTAAAGTACAAATCGATCTTCCCGATCCTAGTCCTGCAATGTTTCCAGGTTTGACTTTGGTTAGTACTTTGAGTTTTGGCGTTCGAAAAAATGTCCTTCACGTTCCATCAGTTTCTCTTGTGATTTCAGAGCAAGGCACAGTGGTTTATATCGTTAAAGATAAAAAAGCGCATCTGGTTCCCGTCAAAGCTTTTAAAGAACACGATGGTTTTGTGGAAGTAAAAGACTTTACGCGTCAGTTGAGTGGCGATTCCGATTTGATTTTGCGAGGATCGGGAGCTGTATTTCCGGGAGCAAAAGTATTTTTGACAAATCCGGAGCCCAAAACAGAAACCCCTTTTAGTTCTGCATCTAAAGACAGTGAATCTTCCAAAAACGCTGGGAAATCCTCTGAGAATAATCCGGAAACCTGATGAAGTTCATAGATCAATCAATTCGCAACTACCATACGGTTACAGTCATTATTGTAATGGCTCTAGTAATCGGGGCTCTATGTTTTCAGACCCTGCCCAGGCAATTAACTCCAACCGTGGACAAACCACAAATCGAAGTTAGAACCGAATATATCGGATTGTCACCCAACGAAGTGGAACGCAATATTACTCGTCGGCTTGAAGATCAACTTGAGTCTGTAGAGGGTATGAAGAAGATGACTTCTACCAGTCAGCATGGATTAAGTACCATCAATCTGGAATTTGAATGGGGCATTGATAAAGATCTCGCTGTTTTGGATGTCAACAATAAATTGCAGCAAGTAAAGGATCTGCCTGTTAATGCTGATAAACCTACTCTTCGTTCTATATCTAGCGATAACTCCAGTCCAATAATGTGGATTGTTTTTGACAAGCCTAATGAAAAAATGCCAGACCTAGATCAGAACTATATGTACAAGATCGGCGAAGACATCATTGTCCCTGCCTTTAGAAGGGTTAAAGGCATTGCAGATGTCTGGCATTTCGGTGGTGAGGATAGAGAAATGCGGGTCGAGTTTGACCCTTATAGTATGGCGCGTTTACACGTGACTTATAAGGAAGTGATTGACCGACTTACGAAAGAGAACCAAAACACTCGTGCAGGATTTCATGATGAAGAGGATCGTGCTTATACAGTTCGTGGGCTCGGTGAATTTCTAAACCCCAAAGATATTTTGGATACGGTTGTCAAGAGGGATGGAGACAAGACGATAAGGATTCGAGATTTTGCAATAGTGGTAGATGGTTTTCAACGAACCGATTCTTTGGTTCGGATCAGCGGAAAATTGTCGAATGCGTTTGGAGTTATTCGTAAAGCAGGCGCCAATGTTGTGGAGACTTGTAACTTAGCAGCTCGGAAAGTTGAAGAATTAAACAAAGAACTTTTAAATCGAGGCCTACCGCTTAAACTAAAAATTGTTTATAAGGATGTAGATTACATCGATGAAGCCATGCGCCTGGTGAAATCGAATTTAGGTCTGGGTGCAATTCTAGCGGTCACGGTTTTATTGGTCTTTCTTGGTTCGGTAAGGTCGTTACTAATTGTTGCGATAAGTATTCCAGTCAGCCTAGTGTCTGTATTCATCGTACTGAAAATTTTTGACCGCAGCATTAATATAATTTCACTGGCGGGCATGGCTTTTGCCGTAGGGATGGTGGTCGATAATTCCATTGTAGTGCTGGAAAATATTTATCGCCACCTGACAATGAAAAAGGGGGTTTTTAAAGCCGCTTACGATGGAGCCTCTGAAGTTTGGGGTGCGGTGCTAGCTTCTACCTTAACAACTCTTGCGGTTTTTATACCCATCGTTTTTATTGAAGAAGAAGCCGGACAAATGTTTCGCGATATTGCAATTACCATCAGCGGATGTATTGCTCTCTCATTAATAGTATCTGTGACGATTATTCCTACTTTGACGACCCTATTGATTCGGCTTAAACCGGGAGAAGAGTATAGGCCAGGGTTTATCCATCGAACCCTGCTGCGTCCCGTGGTGTTATTGGGAAAAGCTATTAGCAATGGCTATTCTGGCCTTATGAAACGGGTTCTTTGCCATTCTTCGGTTAGCCTTCTTTTCCGTCTCGGAATTCTTGGGGGAGTTTGTTGGATACTTTGGTACAGCGGTCAGACGCTGCCTAAAAAAGATTATCTTCCCTATGGAAACACCAATATGGTGTTCATGCTCATTGAGCCCGTCGCAGGTACTCCTGCAGAAACCAATATGCAGTATCTTGCTGAGTATGAAAAGAAGATCGTAGATATGGAAGATGTGAACCGAAATTTCTTGGTTTTTTCTCCCCGATTTAATGGTGGCGGAGCCATCATTGAAAAGGAGTTGGCGCAAGGGCAGCGTGGGGAAATAAAAATGGCTGTTAAGGCAAATGAAATGGGTCGAGAAATTTTTGCCATTCCTGGTTACCGTTTTGCATTTGCCGTGCAACGTCCTATTTTTCGTTCAGCAGATAAAACGTTTGAAGTGGAAATAACCGGACCCGAGATTTTCAAGTTGAAAGACATTGCATTGAGTTTGATAGGAAAAATCTCAGGTATTGATGGGGTGCATTCTGTAAGACCGGAATTTAAATTTGGTAATCCTGAACTTCGTTTTTTACCAAGGAGGGAAGATGCGGCGAGATTAAATATGGGTATGCAGGAAATTGGAGACATTATCGAATCACTCAACGCAGGAAAATATCTGGGTGAGTTTAATGACAATGGGGAGCCCATCGATTTTGTTTTAGTGCAGAAAAAAGATGATAATAAATTAGGATTGGAGGACTACCGTTCTCTTCCAGTTTGGACGGACGAGAACCTAATGACGCACCTCGGTCATTTAACGAATATAGAAATTGATGCTGGACCAGCGAGGATTGATCATATTGGCACAGAACGGGCGATTAAACTTCGTGTTCAAGTGAGAAAAGATATGCCGATGCAGACGGTCATCGACCGTGTGGAGGAAAATGTATTGGTTCCCACAAGGCTAACCGTGAATGAAAAATTTGGGTTGCGTATTGGTGGATCGGCCGATGAATTAGCCTCTACTGAAAGATCCTTGGCGACAAGTTTCGTTTATGCTTTAGGTTTTATCTATCTTCTTCTAGTAGCTTTATTCTCATCTTTTATCAGACCTTTTATTGTTATGCTCACTGTTGTGCTGGCGGTTTCGGGTTCTTTTCTGGGAATTACCTGGAACAATTGGTATCAGCGTGGAAATATAAAAAGTATTCTCGATGAGTGGAATGTCCCCAATGCGCAGGCTATGGTGGAAGGATGGAACTGGATTACATTCGATATCCTAACGCAATTAGGAGTGGTTATCTTGGCAGGAATCGTTGTCAATAACGCCATCCTTATTGTGCATCAGATGCTCAACAACATTAAGTCGGGTATGGAAGAGCGACAAGCATTATTGTTGTCTTGTGAGACCCGACTACGCCCCATTATGATGACCGTAATTTCAAGCGTGTTCGGTATGATTCCACTGGCATTTGGCGAAGGAGCCGGAACCGAGCTTTATCGCGGTATGGGAACCGCATTGATAGGGGGATTAAGTATCTCCACTTTTTTTACTTTATTCTTGGTTCCTATCCTTATTTCCCTTGCAATTGATATGGGATTCCATACTACAAAAAATGACCTTGTCAAAGAAACATTGCAGACCAACCCCGATACTTTACCTACCCCTTCCTAATTTTTTGGCCAGTAGGAGGGAGTTGGTGATTCAATGGAAATTTCTTCCTTGGTGATGGGATGTTCGAAAACGAGACAATGTGCGTAAAGAGCAATTTCCCTATTAGCTAATAAGTTGGAAGCGCCATATTTTTTATCACCCATAATTGGATGCCCGATGAATGCCATTTGTGCTCGGATTTGGTGAAATCTTCCTGTGTGCAGTTTGATTTCAAGAAAACTGGAACTTGAATAACTTTCCATTATTTTATATTCCAGTTCTGCATTTTGTGTATTTTGGCCCGGGCGCTTAAAAACAGTAGACTTGAGAGATTTCTCTTTTCGAAGGTAGTGGGATAGACGTGCCTGTAGAGGTTCTGGTTTGCCTTCTACGATTGCATGGTAGATTTTTTTTGTGGTCTTTTCGCGAAATTGTTTCGACAAACGTGAGGCAGCCTTAGAAGTACGCGCAAATAAAACAACACCGGAAACATTACGGTCCAGACGGTGAACCAAGCCAAGAAAAACATTACCGGGTTTTTTGAATTCAGTTTTGATCCATGATTTTACTTCATCTATTAACGAATTGGATTCCGAGCTATCTGCTTGAGTGAGAATGCCTGCTGGTTTGTAAACCGCGATTAGGTGATTGTCCAGAAAAAGGATTTTTGGGGAATCACTTGAGGTTATCAAGGCTGATTTCACTTGCTTGGGTTAGTTTTAGTTCTTCAAGGCTCACAATTCCTCCAGAAACAACGTATTTGATCCCATCTTCGATACTCATGTCAACTTCAGTCAGTTCATTAGGTGGGGCGAAGACAAGGAAACCGGATGTGGGGTTTGGCATGGTAGGGACAAAAACATTAAGAACATCTTCGGCCGTATATTGCTGAACTTCACCGCGAGACTCGCCGGTAACAAACCCGATAGCAAGCATTCCACGGCGTGGAAACTCAATTAAAACTACTTTGCGAAATGCGCTTGTGTCGGCATGAGCGATTGATTGTACCACCTGTTTTGAACCTTTATAAATACGGCGAACGAAAGGAATTTTTTCAACAATACCTTCTCCTATCTTTATCATTTGTTTGCCAAAAAAGTTTGTCGTGAACCATCCGACAGTCAAGACAATGAGTAAGGTTATAACCAGCCCAAGAGCGGGAATACGATATCCTTCCGGAATGGGTGCTCCCATATCAATGAGGACTTTTGTGAAAACTGGTGATAAGGCATCTAAATTTGTAAAAAGTAACTGTAAAATAAAATAAGTCAGTGCTATTGGCAGGGTAATCAGGAGCCCGGTGATAAAGACATTTCGAATGCGGCGTTTTATTTTTTTAAACACGATATAATATTTTGAGGGGTAGGTTTTTTTTTGGTGGTTTTTGCCATACAAGATCTTAAATTTTGATTACATTATAAAGCAAATATTGGCAAAACAATACCAGGGAGAGCGAGTATCTATTTCTGGCTTGACAGGGTTGCCAATATCTATAATATCAACCGTCAAGGCGAAGAAACGTGTAAATAATTATTTTTTGGGGCTGTGGCGCAGCTGGGAGCGTGCTTGAATGGCATTCAAGAGGTCGCGGGTTCGATCCCCGCCAGCTCCATTTAACTTTCAAGGGCTTGAATTTTAATATTCAAGCCCTTTATTATTTTATTTTTTAAAAAAATAAATCTTTATTTCTTCTTCATATATTTTTGAAATATAAAATTTTATATGTCATTCATGATGGTTTAAGGTAAAATTCCTATTAGGATTGAGTATGGATTTTGAAATAGTTCCTAAATACCAACCTCGCAACTTTAGGAAGTAATTCAGATGAGCAATAGAAGTAATAGTACCGATACTCCCAAGGGCAATATCCAAGGTTTCAAGACGTCTGCTAAAGATGATTTTGTTTCTGGTTTTTTAGTATTTCTTATTGCCTTACCACTTTGTTTGGGAATATCTCTTGCCTCCGGATATCCTGCAATCGCTGGTATCATTACTGCCGTTGTTGGTGGTTTAGTTGCTACATTCGTAAGTGACTCA
>NZYH01000049.1 GCA_002697825.1 Nitrospina sp.
CTGGTGTTTCAAATGCATTAGACAGAGAGGATTGTCATTATTTTGTTGCAGAAATAAATAAAATGGTTGTAGGTCAGACCCTGATTACCTATGAGTGGAGTGATTGGAGAAATGGCTTGATTTGGTGGATCCAAAGTGTATTTGTCTTATTTAATTTCCGCAAGCAAGGTGTATTTAGGGCTCTTTTTAATCATATAGAGAATCTAGCTCGAAATAACCCAAAGGTAAAAGCCTTGCGCCTTTATGTTATTCAGAACAATCAATCCGGCATAGAAACATATAAAGCCCTTGGTATGATGGATTCAGGTTATATTGTTTATGAAAAAGAAGGTTTGGATTGAGAATCAGTTTAATCTATCTGAAGAAGATCGGTTTTGCTCTAGTGAAAAAATATTATTTGAAGATCTACCCAAAAATTTCTGCTGTACGGGATCAGGAAAATTTTGGTCGCACTCATTCAAATATTTCATGACAGAAATCATCCAATCCGTTTCGTGAGGGGAACGAATAATAGCAATATTTCTATCCTCATATTCTCTGCAAATTTTATCAGGACCTTTTTTTCCAGCATAATTTTCTTTTTTTACGACGGTTAACGGTCTCAAAGGATCCACTTGGATTATTTCTAGCCCCTGATATTTTTCAGGAATATCTTCTTGGACAAATTCCTCAATGGGAATACCATTTACATCCGTTAACCCAGATTGTGCCAAAGAGGCAATATAAATCGGTGCACGCTTAATAGAAGCGTGTTCAGCGAACCCCTCTCTAAAAACAGTTCGATTACTACCCGAGTCACCAAAAACCACAAAATCCCAACGACCAGAAGTCAGTTGCCGTTGCCTCTGAATAATTTCGGTTTTTTCATAGGATTCAGTAATCTTGTCATAGATAATCTGGTCCTTAGCGCGTAATTTGATTTTTGGCATATTAAACTCCATAAACTGCTAATTTTAAATCCTAGCATATGATTTAGAATAACAACTCTACTTTTTTTACAATTAATGAGTTAAGGTTTGTTATACTGTTCCTGTTAAACCACTGATAATTATACGCTAATCCCTCTGTCCCACCAGATGAAAAACAACTTAAGTAAAACTGCAGGCGTTGTAAGCGGAATAACTTTTCTTTCCCGGATATTCGGATTCATCCGAGATATGTTGATTGCGATGACATTTGGNTCATCTNTAGCGGCCGATGCTTTTTTCGTTGCCTTTAGAATTCCCAATATGCAAAGACGTGTATTGGGAGAAGGAGCAATTGCCTCTGCATTTATACCTGTTTTTTCAGAAACANTGACCCAAAAAGGAAANCAAACAGCTCAGGAGCTAACCGCTAATATTTTTAATATTTTATTGATNCTTTTATCAATCCTCTCGCTTGCATTATTTATATTTTCCCCAGCGGTCGTTACTATTTTCGCACCCGGCTTCTTAAATGATACTGAAAAATTCAACCTTACAGTCGATTTAACTCGATGGATGTCTCCCTATTTATTCTTTATTGGCCTTTCAGCTTTTTCCATGGGAGTTTTAAACTCTCTTAAGGTTTTCGCTTTACCTGCGGCTACGCCTATCTTGCAAAATATTTCTATGATTGTTGCAATTTTGATTGTGGTTCCACAATTGGATAAACCGATAATCGGTTTGGCAATTGGGGTTCTTATAGGTGGTGCCCTTCAAGTTTTTATACAGTTACCAACTATTATCAAACAAGGTTATGGCTGGAAAAATTATCTTCACATAAAACAACCAGAGGTAATAAAAATTGCCAAATTAACAGGCCCGGCCATATTAGGGTTAGCTGTCTATGAATTAAATCTTTTGGTGGATACTTTATTAGCATCTACACTACCTAATGGCTCAATTTCCTACCTTTATTACGGTAATCGATTGGTTCAGCTTCCACTTGGCGTTTTTGCCATTGCTCTAGCCGTGGTACTTCTGCCCACTTTATCGAACTACGCAGCAAAAGGGGAAACAAAAGAATTAGTACAAACTCTTAACTTTAGCATAAGGCTTATTTTATTTATTACCATCCCTGCTACNATTGGACTCATTATCTTAAGTGAACCAATTGTAAACACATTATGGCAGCGTGGCGAATTTCTATACACTTCTACGCAAGGAACAGCANTAGCTCTTGTTTTCTATTCAATTGGCCTTTGCGCTTATTCTGGAATAAAAATTATTGCTCCGGCATTTTACTCCCTACAAGANACTAANACCCCTGCAAAAATCGGTATCTATTCCATGGTTCTTAATATAATTCTAAANCTNATATTAATGGGNCCTTTAAAGCATGGGGGCTTGGCACTCGCAACNTCAATTTCCGCTTTATTTAATGTAATTGCTCTTACTTATTGTCTTAGAAAACGTTTNGGTTTNTTGGGAGGAAGAAAAATTCTNCGATCCATGCTTAAAATGTCAATAGCAGCATGTTTTATGGGAATAATAATTTATTATTGTAATATATTTTGGTTTCATTTAAATGATGCGCTAGAAATTCGCTTAGCTTTTCTCCTGGGTTGCATATCTTTGGGAATACTGGTATATGCCTTAATCTCTCACTTCTTGAAAAATGAAGAATGGCTTTATTTATTAGAAATGAGAAAAAATAAGGCTCATAAATTCCCGGCAAACCTAAACTAATATACAAAAAAGGAAATTTCAAATGATTGTAGCTTGTCTTGATCTTGAAGGAGTATTGGTACCAGAAATCTGGATTGCCTTCGCAGAAAAAACCGGGATTGAAAAACTTCGTCTTACCACACGTGATATACCAGATTATGATGAGCTGATGCGAGGGCGATTAAAAATTCTAAACGACAATAATCTGAGAATATCTGATATCCAGAATGTGATTAAACAAGTTTTTCCCATGGAAGGTGCCAAGGATTTTCTTTCCTGGTTAAAAACTGAATTTCAAGTAATCATTCTTTCTGATACCTTTAACCAGTTTGCGGGCCCTCTAATGGAAAAGTTAGATCACCCTACCCTNTTTTGTCATGATTTAATTGTTGATAATTCAGGGCGAATAACCGATTACAAATTACGAATTCGCGATGCAAAAACTAAAGCAGTAAAGGCATTGCAAGGCCTTAACTTAAAGGTCATTGCAGCCGGTGACTCTTATAATGATACAGGGATGTTACAGCAAGCAGAAGCTGGAATTCTTTTTAAAGCACCCACGAATGTAATAGAAGAATTTCCCCAGTTTCCCGTAACTCGTAATTACGAAGAGTTTAAAAAAACTTTCATTGAAACCGCAAAAAATATTTAGCTGGGTTCTAGATTCAGAAATCCTTATTTAATTTCAGAACTAAGCAGTTTTGTTGCAATCCAGCCAATTTTATATTGATCTCCAGATTCCATTCTATACTTAACTTTTGACCAACCTCTATGCATCTCATGAAGAATTTCAACCTGGGTTCCCATAGAGAGGGTGTCTATAATCTTACTTGTTTTGGAATTTGGAACACTTCTTACATTAGCTAAGCCAGTATTTACTTTATAGAAAAGTTTAAAATCTTCATCTTCTGCAATTTTTAACTTCGCTTCCTTCTTGTTAAAGGTTAATTCATCCNCAACATTAATATCCAATTTAAATATAGCAATCACTAAAAATAATAGAATTAAAAGACTGATGCGTAACATCGCCTGATAAAATGTAAGTTCCCCTTCCATAATAGAANCAGGGCCGCTAGGAGGTTCGCATTGCTCGCAATAAAATCCAGGCGCAGGCAATAATGANCTACAGGTATCACAATTAAAATATTTTAATCCCGACTCATCCCTGACGGTATTTGAAATACTTTGATCCATAAATTATTGATCCAGTTTGTAAATTTTACGATATTTAGTATTAAGATAATCAAGAAATACGGTGGGATTTAAACTATCTCCTGTAACCTGATTGACTAGCTCAGAGACTGATAATAAGCGTCCTTTTTTATGAATTTTTTGATTCAACCATTCGCGTATTATTGTCAAATTACCCGATTCAATCTCCTTTTCCAAACCTGGCTTCTCTTTCTGTAAAATTTGATAAAACTGGCTAGCGTAGATTGCTCCTAAGGTGTAAGAAGGAAAATAGCCAAATGCAGCTCCACTCCAATGTGTATCCTGCAAGACACCCAATGTGTCGGTAGGAGGTTCTATTCCCAAATACTCTTTCATTTTCGAATTCCATAGTTCTGGTAAAGTATTGATATCAATTGAACCGTCGAATAGGCCCCTTTCAATTTCATATCGCAATATTACATGCATTGGATAGGTCACTTCATCTGCTTCAACNCTTATAAAGGAAGGTTCGCTTACATTTACAGCTTCATATAAATGTTTCCATTCAATATCCTTAAATGTTTTTGGGAATGTTTTTGCTATTAATGGCAAATAACGATTACAAAAAGCCGGGCTTTGCGCAATCATCCTTTCCCAAAAAAGAGATTGAGATTCATGTATACCCATCGTNAGTGCTTCCGAGACTGGGAGGTCTCTTCCTTCTTGCATTCTTCCTTGCTCATAGAGTCCATGACCCGTCTCATGGATGACTGCATAAAGAGATTCAATAAAGTTATCTGTTCTATATCGTGTCGTAATACGAACATCTGTAGGATGACTTCCTCCGCAAAAGGGATGCACTGATACATCCATACGACCGCAGTCAAAAGCAAATCCCATATCTTCACTNATTTTCCGACCTAGCGTTTCCTGTTTCTCTACAGAAAATTCTCCTGACAGAAAAGATGTGTCAGGTTTATAATCAGATTCCTGTATATCTCGAATTAAGGGTATTAACTCAGCCTTTAAGGTTTCAAAAACGGGGGTTATATCAGCCATAGTGGTCCCCCGTTCATAAAGGTCAATATTAGCATCGTAAGATTGTAGTTCTGGAGAAACATATTCGGCCCAACGCTTTTTCAATTCCACTAATTTAGATAGTATAGGTGCAAAGTCTGAAAATTTGTTTTCCGAACGTGCTTTTACCCAAACATGATGCCCTTTTGAAGAATGCTCTGCCAAATCCATAACCAGGTTTTTAGGAACCTTCGTCTCCATTTCGTATTCTCGGCGAGCTTCTCGAATATTACATTTTTCAAAACTATTAAAAGAATCATCACCATTTAAACTATCCAATAGTTTGCCGATTTCGGGATCGGTACTTTTTTCGTGCATTATTCCAGCCAAAACCCCCATTTGTTTGGAACGCGATTCCGCTGCTCCACTGGGCATAATTACCTCTTGATCCCAATGCAGAATACCCATTATTCCACCCAGGCGACTAGATTCTTTAAGCCTTTCAATTAATCTTTGATAGTTAGCATTCATATTTATAGGTTTATTTTGTAGTTGTATTGTCACGCACGATGCGCAACTTATCNGATTCCATAATCAAAACTCTTTCACCTGCCTTAAGGTTTTCATCATTAACCTGNACTAATGAATAGGGTTCGCCTTCATCTGGTTGAATTATAAATTCTGAAGCCTTGCCACCCGTAACTAAATTTTCGGCAGTATTTCCTACGATCCCTCCTAAAACTGCTCCTCCCAGTCCCCCTAATGNCTTTGTAGCCATATTTTCACCCAATGTAGAACCAGCAAGTCCACCAGCAGTAGCTCCTGCTATCGCACCTATACCAGACTCTCTTCCCTTAATTTTTATATCCCTAACAGATAAAATAACTCCTTTCTTAAAATAAGCGGGTGCTCCCATTTCACCACTTTCATAAGTAGAACCGGAATGAAGTGAGCAACCACCCAAAATTCCAAAGAAAATCAAAAACGGAATCATTCTATTCAACATTTTCTACTCCACATAATTTTATAAATTTTATGACTTAAATTTTTTATTCTCATTACAACCATTCTATCTTAAAACGAGTTTTACAAATTAAAGAAAGTAATAACTTATTGGAGAATTTTTGATTAATAGTAGCTTTTTTGATTTACTATAATTTTAGATTATTAAAATTTTTTAAAAAATTAAAACTTGCATCTATAAANATCNACCATCAAAATAATAGCNAANGNTTTTAGATTTTTCNTTTAANTTTATTTTAAAGGCCTTTTAATTGACTTTTAAAAAAACCTGCCATATTATTGAAAACCATTCTCATTATTATGTTAAGTAGCAGGATATCAAATATTAATATCAATTATACCTACTTTGTTTCGCTAAATTTTATTGGGTCTATTAGAAATGTATACCATTAAAAAATTAAAGCTATTTTTTGTCCTTGGAATATCCATTTGTTTCCTTATTTGCAAAACTTCCTTTGCCGAATCATTAAAGCAGGAATCACAAGATAATGTGAAAAAAATAATCATGATGTTGAATATTGGGGCCAAAGAATTTGAAGAAGGAGTAAAAGATGGGAAGGTCGTTGTTGCCCCAGAATATGAGGAAAGCCAAATCTTTTTACAACAAGCCANAGAAAGATTTTCCAANATNTCGGANAAAATNAAAANTGAAAAAGAATTAAATAAAATAAGCCNCCATTTTCCNAAACTTTTGGAAATGATCAATAATAAAGNAGACTCTCAAAAAGTCTGGGATAAAGTTAATATCCTAAATTCAGAACTAATGAAAACCTTTGAAATTGAGATCAATAAAACTCCTATCACACCNGTTTCATTAGAAAATGGTAAAAATATTTTTGAAAAAAATTGTTCTAGTTGCCATGGGTTAACTGGAAATGGGGATGGNCCTATGGCGAAAAATTTAAATCCCTCGCCTGCTAAGTTATCCGATCCAAAATTGACTGGGGATAAAAATACTGAAGCTTACGANAACTTTGAAGTTATAAATGTTGGAATAGCCAATACTGGAATGAAAGCATGGGCAGGAACCCTATCTGAAGGTCAAATTTGGGACGTCACTTATTATATTCGTACTTTTTCTAACAATAATGTGCGGCTTCCATCAGTAAACCAAGAAGTAACAACAATAGAAAATAATTCGGATTCCAAAAATACAGAGCAGGTAGTCAGTGAAGTCCGTAAACTAGTATTAAAAAGTTATGACCAATTTGAAAAGGGAAAAATAGAAAATGCAGCAGAGAGCGCCTTTGATGCCTATATGACATATGAAAAAATTGAATCGAACTTGATATCCCAGGATAAGCCACTTGGTGTGAAACTTGAGTCTGCTTTTAGCGATTACCGTGGTGAAATCAAAAGAGGAGCTCCCTTACAGGACATTAAAAAACTTCATAATACGATTCTTTTAGATCTTTCCAAGGCCGAAGAACTTCTTAAAGATAAAGTTGGTTTCTCTGGGTTATTTTTACAATCCTTTTCCATTATCGTTCGTGAAGGATTTGAAGCAATCCTTATCATTGCAGCGTTGATTGCCTTTTTAAGAAAATCTAAAAACGAATCAAGCATCAAAACCATACATATCGGAGTTATAGTAGGAATTTTAGGAAGTTTTCTTACTGCTTATGTTGTCCATGAATTATTACATCTTAACATGGCTAGTCAGGAACTCTTAGAAGGCTGGATTATGCTTGTCTCTGTTGTGATTTTATTCTGGGTNAGCTACTGGCTTGTATCAAATATTGATAATAAAAAATGGCAAAAATACATTAATACAAAGATGCACGAGGCTTTGTCAAAAGGAAATACTTTTACCCTGAGCGCCGTAGCATTTATTTCGGTGTATAGGGAAGGCTTTGAAACAGTTTTATTTTATAAAGCACTTTTTTTATACGCAGGAAAAACTACAGGAGGTATTGTCCCTGGCTTCGTCGCCGGATGTATTGTTCTTGCTGGAGTATTCTATCTAGTCAATCACCTAGGAATGCGGATTCCCATTAAATGGTTTTTTGGGTTTACTAGTGTTCTGCTTTATTACATGGCCTTTACCTTTATGGGAAAAGGNATTCATGAATTACAAATGGGGGAGCAGTTTTCATTGACTGCCGTTGAATTCTTACCGAGTATTTCATGGTTGGGAATGTACCCCACATGGGAAACTTTTATTGGCCAAGCGATCTTGTTCTTATTATTTATTTTCGCTTTAGTTTACACCTTTGTACCAGGGTTGNGGGGTAAGCAATCGAAATGAGAAATCAATTAATGTAGAAACCTTTTATCNTTGCCTTTGAAGGTGGAGGAAAAAGACTGATCGCGATTCATCATATCCATCTTTTTATACTCTTCCCAGTTATCGCGAAACAAATTGAAACCAACATAGTCCAGTGCCTGCATAATTTCGACCTCAGAGAACTTGCCCTCCCCGGCATCGATATCTTTGATTGTTTCCTCAATTTGTTCGCAAAGACCTGCAAACCGCTCTTCATCTTCAAACATCATAAAATCTTTCATAAAATCAAAACTCATTTAGTAGCTCCACTAATAATTTTAGCGATTCGTCAAATTATTAGAATTTATTTTAGAGTAAAAAGATTTTACTTCAAACATAAAATCTTCAATATCATTTTGAATTTCACTGAATAATCGATTTTCCATTCGCNTTATGGAAAAAATAGAACCTCCTAATGCCAAAGCGTCTGCCCCAGAAGTCAAATAATCCTTAATATTTTTAGGATTAACTCCTCCAACAGCCATTAGTTTAATTTTATCGAAAGGNCCTTTGATTTGCTTAAAGTAAGTAGGTCCCATTTGCGAAGCGGGAAAAACCTTTACCATTGCGGCACCCGAATTCCAAGCTTTTTGGATTTCTGTTGGTGTTAAAGCACCAGGAAAATAGGCCAATTTTTTATCCACACAAAATTTTGAGACGTTTTCATTAAAGTCAGGGGCAACCAGAAATTTCGCGCCTGCATCGAAAGCCTTTTGCGCATCAACAACGGAAAGAATTGTCCCTGCCCCCACAACTACTTGTGGATACTCTTTATTAATTATTTGAATGTATTGAATATAATCAGGTGTATTTTGGGTTATTTCTAGATAGCTGAGCCCACCCCCCAAACAAGCCTCAACAACACCATGGAGGCAATTCAACTTTACACCCCTNATGATTCCCAGGACAGGGGTAGATTCAAAGAGATTTAAATCGAAAGACATCTAAGAGTTTTAGACGTTAGCTTCAGAAGTTAACTTCTCGTAAAAATTCAAGTATTCGTCTTTGTCTTCCGAGTTTCTTAACTTCATTCCAGCGCGCGGATGTAAATCTAAAATACCTGTAATCATATAAGGTATCGTATATCCCCATTCAATTTCTTCNCGTAGCTTAACAAAATTTTTACCTAANACTTCCAAAATAGGTNTNATATTAAATTTTGGATTTTTAAGAAACCCTAATAATAATTCAAGAGGACAATTNCCGGCAGCACGACCAATACCAAAAATTGTTCCATCTAAATAGTTAATATCNTGAATTATAGCTTCAATTGTATTTGCAAAAGCAAGTTGCTGGTTATTATGAGCATGGATNCCTATTTCTCGAGACGGCATTGCCGATTTATATTTCTTTGCTAAATAAGCAATTTGCTCCGAGTACAAAGCACCAAAACTATCCACTAAATAGATTACATCAGCTGAGCTTTCTTTTTCTACCTGAGCAAGTGCTTCATCAAGTTCTCTTTCTCTTGCATGNGATACGGCCATAATGTTGATTGTGGTTTCATANCCTTTTTTATTTAAAATATTGACAAAATCTATGGCTTTATCNATATCTTTAACATAAGAAGCCACTCGCATCATGTCTATATAACTTTCTGCTTTTGGTACGACTGATTTTGGATCAAATCTTCCAATATCTGCCATGACAGAAACTTTACAGTTGATTTCAGTATCCCCAATTACATTTTCTAAATCTTTTTCTGAGCAGAACTTCATTGGCCCAAATTCCCCACGCTTAAATTGGTTTTCATCCGCCTTATAACCCAATTCAATATAGTCGACCCCTGACTGATTGACAGCTTGAAAAACTCCGCGAACCAGATCATCACTAAATAAGTGATTATTCATCAATCCGCCATCTCGGATAGTGCAATCTAAAACTTTGATTTCTTTTCGGTACATATTGTAAAATCTCCCAACGGGCATTTATAACACCCGAATAAAACTAAATTGCAGTATAATTTTCAACATATTGGAGATTTAAATTATATTTCCAATCAGCTTTTACGTCAATTAGATAATTACATATTTCATCTTTAACCCCTTAATTGACAATGGGTTTTACAAATCAATAAAATATATTTCTCAGCTTCAAACCCATAGAGGTTGATTAAAATTTTAAGAAGGTAGTGATAAATATGCGAAAAGAAAAGTCTTTTTGGATTGTCAAACAAGAGCCTTCCAAATATAACTGGGAACAATTTGAAAAGGATGGGAGCACATATTGGGATGGTGTACGCAACTACCAAGCTAGAAATAATTTAATAGCCATGAATAAAGGTGACTTAATTCTCTTTTACCATAGTGTGATAGGTAAAGAAATTGTGGGTGTTGCTAAAGTTACCCGCGAGTCCTATCCTGATCCAACAACCGATGATGATCGTTGGGTTGTTGTTGACTTAAAACCGATAAAGCCATTTAAAGTTCCAGTGTCTCTGGATAAAATAAAAGCTCATAAAGAACTTACCGAGATTGCCCTTATAAAACAATCGAGATTATCTGTCATGCCAGTTACCAAAAAGGAATTTCAAATATTGTTAAAACTTGGAAAAACAGGTCTACCTACCTAAATAATACTCCAAGGTTGTTTTCTGCATTGTGTTATACACACCAAATTGTAATTGACTTAAACAACACACAGTTATAAATTCAAAAATTCTTGATCTTGATAAG
>NZYH01000050.1 GCA_002697825.1 Nitrospina sp.
GGATCCCAAACAATTTCTACATCAACATTATTTACACCAGAAACTTTTTTTGCATATCTTTTTACATCGTCAACCATTGTTTCATGTAGAGGACAGCCTTTAGTTGTCATTGTCATTTTGATATTTACATCATTATTTTCAGTTACATCAATTCCATAGATTAACCCCATATCTACAATGCTTAATGGTACTTCAGGATCCATACATTTTTTGAGTGAATCACGAACATTTTCTACATTAACTGTACTCATGAGAAAATGTTGTATGAAATGAATAAAAACTTGATGTTAATTAGCTTGGAATAATTTTGCTATAGATTCTTCAAACGGTGCTTTTGCAATACCTTTCTCAGTAATTATTCCAGCAATTAATTCTGGAGGAGTCATATCAAATGCAGGATTTATTACATTAATTCCATCAGGGGCAGTTTTTTTATCACCAATTCCAGTAACTTCAGAGCCTTTCCGTTGCTCAATTATTACATCTTCAGGATTACTATTCATATCAAATGTTGAGAGAGGCGCTGCAACATAAAATGGAATTTTATGTTGATTTGCCATAGTTGCTACTTGATACGTTCCAATTTTGTTGTAAACATGACCAGTTCGTAGAATTCTATCTGCACCAACAATAATTTTATCTACTAAACCATTTGCCATTGAATAACCAACTGCAGTATCAGGTATTAGACTAACATCAATTCCATCATGTTTTAATTCAAAAGCCGTCAATCTAGAACCTTGTTGAATAGGACGTGTTTCTGTAGCTATAACTTTCACATTTTTCCCACTATCTTTTGTAGCTCGTATAACTCCTAAGGCAGTACCATAGCCTACAGTAGCTAATGCACCCGCATTACAATGAGTCATAATTGTATCATTGTCATCAAATAATTCTGAACCATTTTTTCCCATAGTCATGTTAATTGTAATGTCATCTTCAGCCATTTTTTTGGCATGTTCGACAACATTATTTTTGATTTCTTCTANAGAAGATGCNTCNTTNGCAACTTNCATAATTTTATCTANNCCCCANGCAAGATTNACAGCAGTAGGTCNTGTTTCAAANAANATTTTNTNTGCATTTTCCATNNATGAAATTAGATCATTTTTTTCNGNNGCATTACTTTGTANNGNNGCNANTGCAAGNCCAAATGCTCCAGANACNCCNATTGCAGGNGCNCCNCNTACNACNAGAGTACGNATNGCNTCNGCAACNTGATTANAATCNGTATAAGTNACATATTCTANTNTANTNGGTANNTTNGTTTGATCNATCATNATNACNGAATTNTCTTTCCATTCTACTGTTTTTAGNGCCATAATNATTCANGAAATNAGGCGTATATTATTTTTAATGTTATCAAATTTGTAGTTAAGTATTTTAAAATATTATTAATCAAATGGTCAGGAATGGAATTAAATGACTTGATAAAAATCGATACAAAACANATGTTCAAAACATANGATGATTGGCCAAATATTGCTAGAGAGTCTTTTGAAGAAGAATTTAAAAAAATTGATGTNAAAGACATTGATCATGTGGTGTTTGCNGGAATGGGAGGTTCAGGNTCCATTGGAGACACTATAGAAGCAATTCTATCTAAAAAAAATATACATGTGAGTCTTTCGAAAGGATACCTTTTNCCAAAAACTGTNGATTCAAAAACATTAGTGATAGCAACTAGTGTTTCAGGCAACACAGCAGAAACATTAGAGATTTTAAAAAATGTAAAAAAAACTGAAGCAACAGTTGTAGGTTTTTCATCTGGCGGAAAATTAGAAAATTTATGCAAAGANAATGAAATCATATACCAAAAAATNCCNATGGTTCATTCACCAAGNGCATCATTTCCTAAATTTTTATTTTCAATATTAAANATTCTAGAACCAATATTACCTATAAAACAAAATGAGATTTTGGATGCAATTTCATCATTAGAGAAAACNAAACAAAAAATATTTTCAGAGAATCTAACTGAAAATATTTCATTAGATATTGCNGAATTTGTGACAGATCTTGTTTGTATTTACTACCCAGCAGGATTAAAGGCATCAGCGATTCGATATAAAAATTCCCTTCAAGAAAATTCAAAAACACATGCAATGGTAGAAGATNTTATCGAGTCATGTCATAATGGAATTGTAGCATGGGAAAAAAAATCCAATGTTAAACCAATAATAATACAAGGTATAGATGATAACTATAAAACAATTGANAGNTGGAAGATACTAGAAGAATTTTTTAAAACAAAAAATATTGAATATAAAATGGTAAAATCTGTTGAAGGNAATATTCTATCAAAAATTGCAAATTTAGTTTATGTTTTAGATTATTCAACAATATACACAGCAATTATGAAGAATGTTGATCCTTCACCAGTCAACTCTATTGATTTTATTAAAAGTAAATTATGAATGAGTAAGTATGATTTATCAGATAGATTTTATATCTAATTAAAAAAAANCAAAACAATGAAGATAACAATTGGATTACCAACATTTAACGAAGANAAAAATATTGGGAATATNNTTAATGANTTGAAAAAAAAATATGAATCAATTATTGTATGTGATGACGGATCAACTGATTCAACATATGAAATTTTNGAAGACTTGGATGTAGAAATTATCAAACATGAAAAAAATATGGGNTATGGCGCAGCGATAAATTCAATCTTTAAAAAAAGTCAGGAGATTGGTAGTGACATATTAGTTACTTTTGATGCAGACGGTCAACATAAAATTGAGGATATTGAAACAGTTATTGCACCTATTATTGATGGAAAATCTGATATCTCCATTGGTTCNAGATTTTTAGATTCAAAAAACAATGTTCCAGGATATAGAAAAGTTGGAATAAAAATTATCACACACGTAACAAATTCTTCTATAAAAAATAAAATTACTGATTCACAAAGCGGTTTTAGAGCTTATAACAAAAATGTGTTGAATCAAATAAAACCATTAGATCTTGGAATGGGTATTTCGACTGAGATATTAATNAAAGCAAGTAGTTTAGGACTTTCTATTTCAGAAGTTCCAATAGAAATTACATATTTTGGAGATACATCAACACACAATCCTGTAAGTCATGGAGCATCAGTTTTGATTACTACAATAAAATATACATCAATCGAGCATCCCTTAAAATTTTATGGAGTTCCATCAATTTTCTTTTTGATACTTGGTTCAGTATTTACGTATATGTCAGTACAATTCTATGCAGAAGTAGGAAGATTAAATACAAATCTTACATTAATCGCTGGAAGTACAGTTTTGATAGGNGTGATCTTAATTTTGACAGCTATCCTTCTGTTTTCATTAGTTAGTGTAGTACGAGAAGAAAAAACAAGATTTTAACTCTTCAATCTATAATTTGTCAAAGTTGTAACNATNGCACTAATACAACTAGCAATNAAAAATGAAATGGCTAATCCCATATTATTAGAAAATTCACCTAGAAGAAATATTCCACTAACAAAAACNGCAAACCATACACCTCTTGCAATTAGAACGTATCTGCTTTTTTCTTTACCCAATAAGCTTGAAACGCTCATATTTTGTATTGTTTGTGGNATTATTGCAAGGCTCATAATTACTATAAAGTCTTTAGAATGAGTGTATTCTGGNAAAAACTGTTCNATCAAATAAGGNAATAGAAATATTCCAATTAATGCTAATCCAATAGAAAGAANAACAGTGAGTTTTTTAACAAAATATGTTGAATTTCCTTTGCTTGAATCTTCAGGTAAAGTATATTTGAAAATTATACCTGGCAATATTCCTAATATTGCCAAAAACTGTAAGGATAAATAATAATTTCCTAAAACTGCAAAGCCAAGAAGTGGTCCAATAAGTAATTTGTCTATATTTGCATTAGATGCAGAACCCAAGTCTAAAATGTAATTATTCATTATAAAACCAAATTTAGATTTTATATTTTCAAATTCAATTTTTTTACCCTTTAANGACTTGTACATTATGTAAGATAATGGTAAGAATGAAAGTCCNATTCCGAGNATTATTCCTAAAATATCATCTAATAAAGTTAGNAATAATAGTGATATAACTACAAGAAGTATTTTTTGAAGAAGNAAATATTTTGAATATAAATTATAGAATTTTCTACCCAATAACTCAGCCATAGTTAAATTAAAAATCACATATCCTACAACATAGAATGTTAATCCAATATTGGAAAAACTTACTAGTAGAATAACACCAGCGACTATACTTGTTAGTATGGAAAGTAGAAAAATTGGTGGTTGAATTTTTATTGCNTTTGCTACATANACTGTAATCGAATGTTGTCCGCCTAGTAANGAAATAGCAGATGCTATACCAGCAATTCCTATGAAAAAACCTAATTTTCCATAACTTTCTTCACCCAAGATATCAGCTAAATAAAGCCAAAATAATGAAGAAATTGCATAGCCGCTTATGTGTGCAACACCAATCTTGGATATATTTTTCAAACCGTAGATATTTTTCAGATTTTTCCAATCCATAATGTTAAAATTTTTCAGCCGTTGATAAACCTCACCTATCTATAATATTTTCAAATTAGTTAAATTTTCAAAGAAATCTTCTCAACTGTTTTGAAACCTAGAAGATATTAATTATACAATAATTTCAGACCAATAATGCCAGATAATGAATTTCGATATGTATTAGGGATTCAATGTTTTGCAAACCAAGATTCTGGCGCATGCATAGTAAGATTTTCTACAGATGGAAAAATTTTAGATTTTATTGCTATTTCTGAAGAACGATTAATTAGAAAAAAATATCCGTATACATTTCCAATTCATTCAATTGGTTATTGCATGGATCATTATGGTTTAGTTAATTTATCAGAAATTGATCTTTTAGTAACTGATAATATCAGAATTAATAGATGGTTTTTTTCGGGACCAGCTTATAACATAAGTGAATTTGATTATCTAAAAACAAAATTTGCTTTTGATCCTCGTAAAATTATCTCTATCGGTCATCATTTGGCTCATGCATCTAGTGTCTATTATACGAGTAATTTTGAAGATGCAGGAATTTTAATTATTGACGGAAATGGTTCTGATTTAGAAACAACATCATATTTTTTAGGGAAAAATGATTCCATCAAACTCATTGAATCTTATAAGGCAAGAGGAATTGGGGATGTATATTCGGCGGTAACTAAATGGATTTTGAATTTAGGTACCGGAGGAGAAGGTAAGACGATGGGTCTTGCACCTTACGGTGAAAAATATAAAACAGTATTAAATTTTGAAAAAAAACTTGAAGGAGTAAAAAATAATTTTTCAAATTTTATGCGTCGTATGCCTTATTCAGATGTTTTGAATCAAATTGATCCCAAACATAAGATTAATCCAATAAAAGAAAAATACTTGAAATGTGAAAAAAAAGATGAATTGCTAAATCCATATTTTTCTCGAGTGGCATATGATGTACAAAATGAAACAGAAGAAGTGATGGCACATTTAGGAAATGATCTGTATAATAAAATTAATTCAAAAAATATTTGTGTTGCAGGAGGTGTCGCATTAAATTCTGTAGCGAATAAAATAATGTTTGATAAAACTAACTTTGAAAATATTTTTGTTTTCCCAGCATGTTCTGATGCAGGAATTCCATTTGGGTTAGCTTTATGGGGATATTATAATTCAGAAAAATTTGAAAATATCCCAAAAAAAAGACTTGAATTTGAAAATGCATATACTGGAAAGGAATATTCAGACGAAGATGTTCTAGTAATGCTCAAAAAATATGAGATCCCATTCAAAAAAACAGATACAAATGAAGTTTCTCAGCTTATTTCAGATGGAAAAATTATAGGATGGTTTCAAGGTGGGAGTGAGTATGGACCTCGTGCTCTAGGTCACAGAAGTATCTTAGCTGATAGTAGAAGGGAAGAGATGAAAGATATTTTGAATCATAAAGTTAAACATAGAGAATCATTTAGACCCTTTGCACCTGCAGTGTTAGCAGAATTTTGTAATGAATATTTCGACATTGATTGTGAGTCTCCGTATATGTTGTTAGTCGCTAAAGTAAAAAAACCAGATTTAATTCCAGCAATAACACATGTAGATGGTACAGCACGAGTACAAACTGTAACAAAAAATGCAAATGGGATATTTTATGATTTGATAAATGATTTTTATAAAAAAACTAATGTTCCAGTAATTTTGAATACTTCATTTAATGATGCAGGTGAACCAATAGTTGAAACACCTGAGGATGCAACATATTGTTTTTTAAATACAGAAATGGATTATTTAGTTTTGAATAATTATATATTAAATTCATCAGATATAGATAAAAATTTAATTCTAGAAAAAATAGATCTTGAACGAAATAAGAGAATTCATGAAGATGAGGAAAAATATCTTAATACTTTTTGTCCTAACTATGATAAAGATGAATGTGAAAATTTTGTAAAAGAACATAATAAAATTTCAGAATGGCATGTAAAATATAGTGCAAAATATGAACTAGAAAAGAAAATTGTAGAGTGGAAAAGAAAAAATACAAAATTACTGATTATTGGAACTAATGATCATACAGAAATTTTGTCTAGACAAATAAATGATTTCATGAAACTAAATATTATAGGATTTATTGATTATGGGAAAAATGATCTATACAAAAATAAAAAACAAAATTATAAAACATTTGAATGGGAACAAATTTCTACTCTAGATTATGATGAGATTATAATTTCTACCCATGAATATATGTATGAAGTATTAGAAATGTTAGAAAAAAAGAAAGTTGCAAAAATAATTTATAAAATATATAATAATGCTACTAGAAGTTTTTTGGAAACCTTAACAGATTTTCCAGATTATTATAATTCGAATAGTAAAAACTAGAAATTTCAATTAAAAATTAATTATTATCTAGTTTTATAATTTCATGAATTTTTTTCTTTATGATTTCAGCATTGTCTTTACTATGGGGCTGATACCTACCTAATTCCAATGGAGATGAATTAAAGGAATTCATTGTTTCTTCTACTGTAAATGCTAATTTGTAATCATTTGTTTTTTTAAGTAGTCTCATTGATGAAAGACAATCTTTTTTCTCACCAAAAGGATAACTAAATGAATCAACANTTGTATGAAATTNTTCTTCAAAATATTTTTTGGGAAATATCATTTCTTTTAAAAAATCTTTTTTTGATAGTTCAGTTGCTGCTACAGAAATNTGTGTATGTGTATGTGCACCAATAGTGTGACCCATTTCAATCATTTCTTTTACTTGAGGTTTTACAATATGCATTTTTTTTAAAATATTAGGATCTTCTTTATGAATTANATTTTGNTAAATATACAATAAAATTTTTCTAGAATTATTATAATCCAATTTATATTTGAAGATAGATTTTGTTTCGTCAATTTTTTCCCAAACGTTNTCTTTTTCAGGAATGTATTNGATATCATATTTTTCTATNTCTAANTCATTTTCTTTTAACGCATCCCTCAATACAGTTANAAAACATTCTAAACCAAACAGAGCTATTCCATAGTGAATTATTATGGGATTAGCAGGTAATTGATCTTGNAATACGCATGTAGGTATAAAAAATATTGATTTTATTTTATATTTTTGAAGAATTTTAGCTGCTAAAAAATGGTCAGANAATCCATCATCAAAAGTTATCAGNACATTGCTCTTATTTTGNTCTAATGCGTTTTTATCTTTTGAAAANCTCAATGCATCACTAAAAGAAATTATNTTAAAATTTTCTTTGAGCATTCTAATTTGNTTTTCGAATTCACTTTTCTTAGTTCCTAAAATTCTTGGAAAAGGATCATCNTTATCAGGTCTAATGTANTGATAACATAANGTTACATATCCAGTTTTNGGATTCATANNAGAATCTAAGAAATTGACATCTAAAAATTGTTCTAAGTTTAAAATTGGAAATATATGAAATCTTGTTGTACACCCACATAAAAAAAGAATATAGANGTCATAATAATTCCTAAAAATACCCCCCANCNTTTTAATTCAAGATTTGCTAACGTATCTACTAGATTCTTTTTCTTATAAGAAATAATCAATAATATTACAAAAATTATCATTATCAGTAGTGTTGATTTATGCCTGCCTAACAAAATACTAATTGTTTCATTGGTTTGAAAATCAAGTATTACAAATTTATTCATTGAATATAACATGTCATTTACATCTCTAACTCTNAATGGTATCCAAGCTAGAAAAACAAGATATTGAGTAATTANCAAAGCTAGAATTTTTAGAGCTTTATGTTTTGAAAATAGATTTGTAAGATNTGGGAACCTATCTGTTAAAATTTTATTTATTGCAAGATATGCGCCATGCATTAAACCCCAAATGACAAAATTCCAAGAAGCACCATGCCATAACCCACCTAGAAACATTACAATAAATAAATTCAAATATTTTCTTGATGGCGAAATTTTGTTTCCTCCAATTGGTATGTAAAGATAATCTCTTAACCAGGTNGATAATGAAATATGCCATCTACGCCAGAAATCAGTTGGGGATGTTGCAAAATATGGTTTGTTGAAATTTATTGGAAGTTTGAATCCTAAGATTAAAGCAGCACCAATTGCAATATCAGAATATCCTGAAAAATCTCCATANATTTGAAGACCAAATGCAATAGTAGCCAAAATTATTGTAAATGACTCNTGNCCAATTGGATTAGCAAATATTTCATTTACAAATGGCGCTATATTATCAGCAAAAAACATTTTTTTAAGAAAGCCAATTGCCATAATTGTAATTCCTATTTTGAGATTTTTTCGTTCTATGACAATTTGTTTTAATTTGTTAGAAACTCTACTGTCATTCATTTTCTCACGTAATTGTGGCAAGAAATCTTTTGCACGTACAATTGGTCCAGCTACTAATTGNGGGAAAAATGAAACAAATAATGCAAATTCTAAAAATGATTTACTTGGTTCAAGTTTTTTTCTATAGATGTCAACAGTATAGCTAATAGTCTGGAAAGTATAGAATGAAATTCCTATAGGTAATGCTAGATCTAATAATGGAAAATGAGAATTTAGATTTATTGTATCCCCAAATATGTTAAATTGTAATATAGCAAAATCAGCGTATTTGAAGAATCCTAGCAATCCCAGATTTCCGCCTAGGCTCAAAATTAGTAAAATTTTTCTTTTTGTGATATTCTTTGCTTTCCAAATCTCATGCCCAACAAAATAATCTAATAATGTTGAAAGTATTAATAAAAAGAATAGATAATTGCTTGAATAATAGAAGAAAAAATAACTACCAANTAATAATAATAAATGCTGATATTTTCTTGTTCTAAGTATTGATACTGCAGTTAGTAANATTATAAAAAAAATAACAAAATCAATTGTATTAAAAAGCATTTAGCTTAACTCCTGAATTATTATTTCTCTTATATCATTAGAATATGGAAATGAATTTTGAAAAGTTAAATGGGATTCATCNTACCAAGAGTCATACTCTCTATAATTTTCATGCAAAAAATATACATTAACATTTGAATTTTTTCCAGTTTTATCCAAAATTTTCTCAAATTCTTTTAGTGTNCTCTGTTCAAAGCTGTCTAAACAATTTTTATGCTGAGGAACAGTAAAAATTACTACTTTTGAATCACTATTATTTATTTTTTTTATAATTTCAGTCAAAGCACTAATTTTTTTTTCTTTCTTNTGTGTTTCAAAAATTATATTTTTTTCACAAGTATTTATTTTAGATTCTGGCACCTTTGTTGTTACTCGTTTTAATTTTTCCTCATCATATTTCATAAACGGGATATTTTGAAAAATAGTTTGTTGTTCAANGGATANAATTTCTTCATCNTCNGTTAATTCNCGAATTTGATTAAATAAAACAAATTTAGGGTTTTCCAAAAAATTTAATCTAAGTTGATAAAATCCAATTTTTTCNAGAAAATTGTTTTCAATGNTTTCTTTNGGTNNAGGNAANACANTTTCNATATTTGAANGTGTNTCNNGAGTGATTAGAGNNCCAAATCCTCCTTGTGGTNTTTTTTGAATNTCNCTNAANCCAATTCCATANAGAACTAAAGTTGGATTAGAATCTAAAATTAAATCTAAACTATAGATTCTTTTTTCTGGAGAATCACTACCTTTTGCCAAATTATAGACTACATGTTTTCCAATCTGTTTTGTTATACCGGTTTCAATGTGAGTAGCATTGATAGCTTGCACTTGACTTGAGCCTAGAATGTAGATTTTCTTTTCATTTTTTTGAACATTTTCAAAAAATGAAATTTCTTCGTTTGTTAATTCTATAGAATCAAATTCTGCAAGTGTGATGAAAAAAATTGAAAATGATATAAAAAATACGATAAATACTGCAGAAAGAATTTTTAAATTTTGATTTTCTACTTTAGCCATTATAATCATATTTTTAATTAATTTAGAATTATGTGTTAGGGTTTATTCAAACCATTTTCCAAGGTAAATCCCTTTTCAATAAACGCTCAAGATTCAAAACATCATTTTGATAGAATTTTTTTAAAAAAGTTTCATCAGAACTAAGAATCTTTGGTTTCTCTCCTTCATGACCACGTAATTTCACATAAATTGATTCCTTGATGGTTCTTGGCAGAATCTTTGAACTAAGATTTTTAACAAAAGACTGTCTCATGATTTTTAATGCTTTTTCATTAGGTACAAAATATTCACCATGGATTTTGGGATCATAATCATGTATCTTTCCATCCAATCCTAAAAACAAAAGAATTTCTTTAATCCCATCATCAATATTTTTAGGAAAAATATCTTCATAGATCATGACTTTCACATTTTCAGTTCCAAATGTATCAAGATATCGTTTTACTTGTTCATAATACAGCCCCCAAACTAATACTTCATTAAATGTAATTTTTTGATGTTGTATGTTTTTAGATTCAAAATCAAGTTGTTGTTCAAAGGATGGTTTGTTCGGATCACCCGGTCTGGTTCCAATAAAATGTGAAAAAGCTCTTTTTATCGGATCACGTAAAAAAATCAAAATCTTTGCATTTGGAATACTTTGATGTATTCGTTCTGCCGAATTTGGATCAACAAGGTAACTTGGCGATGCATCTCCTAAGATAAGTTCATCTTTTATATTCTCAAAAAGTCCAAGATATTCTTCCCAAGTTGGATTTTTTTCATTAAACGGTCTTTGACCTGGTAGCTCAGAAAAGTATGTTGGTTCTTTTGGAGTACACATGAAAATTTTTGGGTGTTGACGTAAATATTCCCACATTGATGTTGTTCCACATTTCGCTGCACCTACTATGAAAAAATTTGGTAGCATTTCAAAAATTTAAATCTAAAGCTCCCTTAGATTTTCTTTTTTGTGCCTTTCTTGATTCAGTGTATCAGACCAACCTGAATCAGAAGAATAATTTTCAAAATAGATTTGAATTGCTCGCCTTTCTACATCTTTTGTGATATATCGTACACCATGACCGGAGTTTGGTCCATCATGAAATATTGCCATACTATTATCCAAATTATATGGTTCAAAAATTATAGATGACTCATCTTCCTCCGGAGTCATATATGTTCCACCAGGATCACCTTTGTTCCAATTTTTTGAAAAATATAACATTAGAATCAAAGTTTTAGGTCCAGCATTATGAATATGTGGTAATTGAAATCCGCCTTTTTTGTATGCTGAAAATGAAAAGTGTTTTAATCTATTGACATCAACGCCAGAGAATTTACGTATGTTATCTATGAATTCGTTTGATTCAGCATATTTTTTAAACAAATTCCATTCAGAACTAAATCTAGAATCCTCGCCTGGCTCAACAACCTCAAAACTATCATCACCGCCCCAAAATTGATTCAGTTGATATTTTGAAGGAGTGTTAGATTCATGCCACGTATCTAAATCTAATGACGGATATGAATTATACAATTTTTCATAAAAGTCCCTATTGAAAATTTCTTCAATGAATGTAAATTTGAAAGGTTTCTTACTCTTAAAATCCTGAGATTTATCAAGAAATCTATCCCAATTTATTATATCTGAAAATTCTTCCATATGGCACTCATATTCAAGTTGAATTAGTCTCTTTTGTTTCTAATGCTTTTGTATTCATTTTAAGGAAAATTCCCATTAAAAGAAGTTTATATTGTTTTTTAATTAATGGTTCCAAAAATTTTGCTTTNAAACTAAGTTTAAGGTCAACATTTAGTNAAATCTGAGTTTGATCTCCANNNNTAAAAACTANAGTAACTTCGGTTCCCTTTGCAGGACCTGTAAGAAGTTTTGTAAATAGAGTGGNATCNTCAATTTTNTTATGTAATGCTTGAACAACTAATTCTTTTTTTANAATAGANGAAAAAACTAAAACTTCTTCTGTAATTGTTTCATCNTTAGAAGTCTCAATAATTTTAATACTTTTAATTTGTTGTGGNAAATAATTTTTATAACTTTCATAATCACATGCTAATNGCATTAATTNATCTGCAGATGCATCAACAGTCATTGTAAATTCTAATTTACTCATAGAATCAAAAAAATCTATAGGGTTTTAAATATTGTTATNCATTAAACATAGCTAACTAAAAAAATGTATAGTTTTTTCTAGTGCAGTGATTTGATTTTGTCGTTCTTCCTCATTTTTTTGATTAGTTGTAAAAAGCATTAATTTTTTTTGTAATTCTTCTGCAATTTCAGTTCGTCCATAACCTATTTTGTTATCTCTAAAACATGGTTCATTGTAAACNAGTTGATGCGCAGCATANATTCCATCACCACCATTTTCAATGTATTTTTTTCTAAATTCCTGCCAAGAAACATTATGANCACTTCCTTTGAATAATGCAGCAAACGTATAGTATGTATTCTTGTAACCTTNCAAAGTAAGCTGTGGTTCAAAGAAATCAGAATTGTTAACTACCGAAATATAATCTTCAGCCATTTTTACTCTTAATCCTACAAANTCTTCTATACGTTCACATTGTGCCAATCCTACTGCAGCACATAATTCTGGCATTCTATAATTATACGCTAACGTATCATGTCTTTCCCAGTTAGGATCTTGGAACAAATCTCTTGAAATCCTTGTTTTTCCTGAAACAGCTGTTAAATTTTTGAATCCAGCTGAACTAAATTTTCTCATTGAAATTGCAAATTCTTCGTTATCTGTTGCTACAATACCTCCATCACCAGTAGTAATATGCTTAGAATTTTCAAAACTCCAACTACCAATATCGCCTACAGTTCCAGCTANTCTGTTTTTATCATCATGNGATAATTGACATTCCGCACAATCTTCCACAACATGTAAATTATTTTTCACGGCAATTTCCATAATTTTTCCCATTTCACACATATTGCCATACATATGAACCGGCATTATCGCTTTGGTTTTTTCTGAAATTTTTCTTTCNACATCTTCAGGATCCATCANAAATGTATCTTTTTTTACATCAGCATATACTGGTATTGCACCACATTGCCACACAACAAAGCCGCACATGCCNACGGTCAAAGATGGTATAATTACCTCATCTCCAGGTTTTATGCCNAATGCATTCAAAGCAATATGTAATGTGGANGTACCAGAATTCGCTGTAATAGCATATTTCATTTTATAGATCTCAGAAAATTTTTTCTCTAAACGTTCATTCATTGTACCAGATTCAGAAGCGCCAAATCCACTTTGAATTACCTGTTCAATATACTTGATTTCATTTCCAGTAAATTTCCATCCTTTATCTATCATNTTCNACCTCAATTTTTTTATTCTCTAGNAAATCTTTTTCTCGATGATAATTAATTGTTNCAATATTTGGATTTTTCATTAAAAATCCAATAATTTCTTTTCCGGTAGATTCATGAGAGATTTGATCATATAATTTCTTAAAAAATTCTAAATCTTCTTCATAATCCAACGTGAGACGAATGTCTTTATTTTTTTCATGTTCTTTTAGTGNAATATACTGAATTTTCAATTTAGCTTCTTCAAATATATGAGTAAATAAATCCATATTGAGATTATCATCAGATGCACAATCATATAATTTTTGTATGGCAGTTTTTGTTATAGCTAAAGTAAAAAGTCCTGTAACAATNTCCGGAGTTACCCAAATTATGTCTGATTTTACTACTTTTAATTCAGATAATGCTCTTTGGCCAATTTCAAAATCATAACAAAGATCATCACCATCTATCAATAATGCATTTTCTAAGTTATACTCAGTGAAACAATCATACCATCTCTTAATTTTATTATGTANAGAACCCCTAAATACAGAAATGTTCTGATTTTTTCCAATAACTTCCAATGAATCATCNCTTTGGTCTGTACTAGTAGCTAAAATCACTGGAAGGCCTGTAAGTTTGGCTCTTTGAATAATTATATCCGCAGCAGTTAANTTNNCGGTAATTTTTGCNATAGATTTGTTTGGTAATCTCTTAGATGAATTTCTCATAGTAACGATTGCNGCATCTAAGGATTTCATTAGTGTGTATTAAAAATTAAATTAGAATTTATACTATTCGTAGTATAATTAGAATTTNATTTCATNAAATCATGCGAAGTAATTAAATTTTAGTAATTAACTCAATTATTAAAATTGGCAGAAAAATTACATATTGTATTATTTGGNGGAAATACAAAACAACAAGATGGACCACTTTTAACAACAGCAAAAATTCTAAAAAAAAGAGGCTGCAAAGTAACAATTGTTACAGATACGGTGCATTTGAAATTGCCCACAAAAGACGGNAAAACATTNGAAAAAAAATTAATTGATGAGGGATTCAAATGGNATAATTTCAAAAATNTCGAATTAGCAAAAATAAAAAAAATAGCAGACAAAAAAAGTATTGGTTTTTCATTACATTCNTCATGGATTTTTAAAAAAGATGTNATAGATTATTTCAATGAAAAATTATTTAATTATCATGACTCTCCACTTCCAAAATTCCGTGGAGCTGCAGGTTATTCCTGGTTAATTTTACAAAAAGAAAGAAATTGGGGNATTACAATTCACAGAGTTTCAAAATCTTTAGATGCAGGAGACATAATTAAACAAAAACTATTCAAATTTCCCAAATCATGTAAAATCCCTTTAGATTATTTAAATTACAAATCTAAATTGGATAAAAANTTTCTTGAAGAGTTTATTCAGGACTTAATTTTGAAAAAACCTTTACAGCCTAAAGTACAAAATAAATCAGTTAACACATACTGGCCNCGAATCTCTACACCAAAAAATGGTTTTATTAATTGGGAGTGGAATTCAGAAGAAATTNAATTATTTATAGATGCATTTGATGATCCTCACCAAGGTGCATCATCATTTATTGATGGNAAAAAAGTTAGAATGAAAAAATGTTTTAAAAATAAAGAAAAAATATCTAGTCATCCATTTCAAGCAGGGNTAATTTTTAAAAAAGAAAAAGAAAAAATTTTTGTTGCTACAGCTGATTCTTCATTAATTTTTCATGAAATCCTTGATGANAAAAATCAAAAAATTAATCACACNTTAAAACTGGGTCACAGGTTTTTTACTCCACAAAAATTTTTAGATAAATCACTTTCATCATGAATTATTATAAATAAAGAGGTTTTATCCAAACATTATGACAACAGANATATCTTATGGGCAAAAATATCCTAAGGAAATTCTGAACTANTTTTTCAAAGAAAAACTAGACAAATTCTTTCCATTTGATAATAGAACAAAGCAATATTCTGCATATCANGGAGTAAAGAAAAATTCCGAACCATATCCTGCGGAAATTGATGATCTAGTTAGGTTACACAAATTAATTCGTAAAAGAAAAGTTTTTTCAATTCTAGAATTCGGTGTTGGTTATTCAACTATTGTTATGGCAGATGCAATACGTAAAAATGAACTAGAATANAAAAAACTAAAAAGTAAACCAGAAATAAGAAATTCAAATAAATTTAANATTATTTCTCTTGATTCATCAAAAGCTTGGATTGCNAAAGCATCAAAATTAATTCCAAGACAATTAAAAAAATACATTGACATAAAATTTAGTGAGGTTTACGTGGATACATTTAACGATAGATTCTGCCATTTNTACAAAAAATTGCCAGACATTATTCCAGATTTCATATATGTTGATGGTCCATCAAATCTACACGTTAAAGGCTCTAAAAATGGTTTAAGCTATAAAAATTTGGATAGAACAGTCATGATGGCGGATCTTCTATTAATGGAGCCAACATTTCTACCTGGAACTTTGATTTTATTTGATGGAAGAACAAACAACGCTAGATTTATCAAAAATAANTTCCAAAGAAAATTCAAGCACAAATTTCATTCCGAATATGATATTTCAACATTTGAATTGATTGAGGAACCAATAGGAAAATACAACTATAATCAAATTNATTATTGTTTAGGAAAAAAATTTTTAAAGAATACGATTAAAGTATAAAAATTCAATNACAGAAANGATTCGAAGTAATTAAATTTTGGTAAAAAAGTAAATTAGTNAATTGGCAGAAAAAATTAAGATTNTTAATCGATTAGTNGGGGAAGAATATGNNCCTCTNGTGATAGCTGAGATTGGAATTAANCATAACGGCAATTTAGACAAAGCNAAACAAATGATTAAAGATGCACATACGTCGGGTGCAGAATGTGTNAAATTTCAATGTCACATAATTGATGANGAAATGATAAAAAATGATGTAATTCCAGGAAATACTGATGAGCCAATTTGGAAATTGGTAGACCGTTGTTCTTTTAATGAAGATCAAGAAATTGAATTAAAGAAATTAACCGAAGACTTGGGAATGATATATCTCAGTACACCATTTTCACGTGCAGCNGCAGATAGGTTAGAAAGAATGAATGTCNCTGCATACAAAATTGGTTCCGGAGAATGTAATAATATTCCATTGATTAAACACATTGCATCTTTTGGTAAACCAATAATTCTTAGTACAGGCATGAATGATTTATCCAGNATAGCAGAAAGTGTTGCAGTTTTAGAAGATGCGNATATNGAATATGCACTATTACATGTNACATCTATCTATCCAACTCCATATGAAAAGGTTAGATTAAAGGCATTAGCAGAATTAAAAAATACATTCCCNAATGCAGTGATTGGATTGAGTGACCATTCTATAGGCAATTACACTTGTTTTGCTGCAATTCCATATGGCGCATCAATTTTGGAAAAACATTTTACATCAGATAAGAATTGGGATGGTCCAGACATTCCTGTTTCCATAGATCCAGTTCAACTTNAAGATCTCATTAATGGAAGTAAGGCAATTCATCAGTCACTTGANGGACATAAGGAAATTTTATCAGAAGAAAATCCTACTATTGCATTCGCATATGCAAGTGTAGTAACTACAAAAGATATCAAAAAAGGTGAACTATTAACAGAAGATAATATTTGGGTGAAAAGACCCGGCACAGGAGAAATACGAGCAAAAGATTATGAAAAATTATTAAAAAAAANAATTTTAGAAGATGTCAAAAATAACACTCAATTAAAATGGAGTATGATTGAAAATTAAAAAGAAAATTGTATTTGTTACAGGAACAAGAGCAGATTTTGGAAAACTAAGAACANTAATNGATGTTATAAACAATTCACATAATTTNGAATGCCATATTTTTGTTACNGGAATGCATACTTTATCTACATATGGCTCGACATATAGAGAAGTTGAAAAACATGGTTACAAAAACATCTTTGTTTTTATGAATCAATCTGAAACCTCTAATCAAGATATTATATTATCAAACACAATAACGGGATTAAGTAATTANGTTAATGAATTATCTCCAGATATGATAGTTATTCATGGGGATAGATTGGAGGCATTAGCAGGTGCNACCGTAGGCTCATTTCGCAATATCATTGTAGCCCATGTNGAGGGCGGAGAAGTTACAGGAACCATAGATGAATCAATACGGCATGCAGTAAGTAAGCTNTCACATTTACATTTTGTTTCAAATGAAAATGCAAAAAAGAGATTAATCCAAATGGGNGAAAGAGAGAATCGTATTTTNCCTATCGGTTCACCCGATATTGATATTATGATGAGTAAGAATCTACCTTCAGTAGATGAATTAAGAAATTATTATGATATTCCATTTAATAAATANGCAATAATGCTTTTTCATCCTATAACAACGGAATTAGAAAATTTGGAAGANCAGATTAATTCCTTAATTAAAGCAGTAATAAAATCAAAAAAAAANTNTGTTATAATTTATCCTAATAATGATCCNGGCTCAAAAATTATTTTAAAAGCATATGAAACACTTCATAATAATAATCAATTCAGAATATATCCTTCATTGAGATTTGAATATTTCNTGACATTGCTAAAACATTCAGATTTTATCATTGGAAATTCTAGTGCTGGAATTACAGAAGCTGGNATATATGGAATTCCTACAATAGATATAGGAAATAGGCAAAAAAATAGAACTACAAATAAAAATATNAAAAATGTTGAAAATGATGAAGAGCAGATTNTAGATGCTATTCAACAAATNCAAGATAAAAAAATAAGTTCATCTTATGATTTTGGNGATGGGCAGAGTTCTAAAAGATTTTTTGAGATAATTTCTCAAGATGNAATTTGGGATATAGATTTACAAAAATATTTTGTTGAAATGGATAATGAAAAATAAATTATAATCTTTTAAAAAATTCTTCTGCCAATTTCTTAAATTCATTTTCATTTTCTTGCAAATAATATTCCATAGANGAGGAGTCTATTTCTACGTCAATCAAATGCCCTCCATAGAAAAAATGATTGTGTTCCATGGTTTCTATTATATGCTGGTCAAAGACGAATGAATTTTCATCTAATAATGTGANATATCTATCCAGATCAGCAANATCNACAGTCTTATTTAATGAAGCACGGATCGANTTTGGTANTTCCTCCAAGGATGTNACAGTATCTACAGATGGTAAAATAGAATAGGTTAATTTTGTAAATACAATGGATGGTTTTCTATNAAATGCAGCTTCCAATGCAGAAGAACCTGCTATTGTTATAACTAGAGATGTTTTTTCATAAATTTCGCTTGGNGAAACAGATGGATGAATTAAGCGTACATTAGGAATTGNCATCATTTCNTTGTATTCAGAAATATCTCTCCANTGTCTAGTAGATTGTGATGGAGTCTCTTTTACGTATAATTTGTAACCAATGGGTAATGATTTTACAATATGCCTAACGTTCTCTAACTGATTAGTAAAAAATGGAGCTCCAAGTAATAGATTTCTTTCTTCGTCAACAGCTAATGGAAAATAAANNAATTTTTCATTATCTTTAATTTTTGTTAGAAAATTATTTCTCATAAATGATTCTCTTTTNTTTTTATTTAGAATTGAATTAATCTCATTAATGAGAACTCGAAATTTTGATCTTCCATGATAAGTATAATGTGTTTTAGGGTTTTCATTATTAGTTGTTAAAAATTCTCTTGCTGCTTTGAATCTACTTTGATTAGATGTAGCAAAAGTAGCTGTGTAATCTTTTTGTTGTTTTAGAGTATTAAATGAATTAACCCAATCTAATATTTCATCATANGTCCGGTTTTTAGATGNAACCTGTTCTAAATTNATGTCATGNTCAAACTGTTGTGGTTCNGAAGAAATTATACACCTGTATCCAATCTTGGGTTGACTAAGCATNAGAATCTTTATTCCACTTTTTTTACACATTTNATAAAATATATGATCCTTATGTTGAATTGTTTCTTTTGTAATCAAATGAGTAGGTTTTACTTCTTCAATAATTTTCTCAAAAAGCCNACATTCTTGTTCTAATATACATAAAATTTCATCTGTAGAGAATTTGTGGAATTTATTAAATCTATAAAAAATTCTTTCATTTACAGCTAATTTCCATAAATTTAATCCATATTTTTTNTCTATATGTGATAAAAACTCTAAATCTGGTTTTGAATTTTCTAGTTTTACATGATCAAAATAGAACCAAAATTTTTCAAAATTAACTAATTTTTGATGTTCAAAAAATTTTTTAGTTTTATTNGTAATGTCAATGATTGCAAAAAATTCNGCNTCNGTTTTTTTTTGTAAATAATTTGCTAAGCCAAAATATAGCAATTTAGAATCAATCCAAAAAATTATTTTTTCATTCATAGAATTCTCACGTTAGTTTTTTCATTAATTTTGCTGGTATTCCNCCCCACATTTCATTTTCTGGAATATTTTTNTTAACAAAAGAATATGCTGCAATGATAGAGTTTTCACCGATTGTTACTCCTGGCATAATGGTACTATGTGTTCCTACACGACAGTTTTTCATCAATTTCACAGAGCCCTGTTTATCATCTATAGTAGAATGTGANTAAATTGAACANTGNGAACCNATTTGAACATTATTCTGAATAGTTACGCCNTATTTTGCATTGATATAGGTAAATGTTCCAATATCAAAATCTTCACCTAACTCTAANCCTTCNGGATACTGAANAATATAATTATATTTTGTNAATTTTCCATGNTCGATTTGTGGTTTTTGCCATTTTTTAGATTCATTCATTTTTAATACATTAATTTTTTTTCCATTAATTCGTTGTTTAGTTTGATTTTTTCAAGACGTCGAGTAATTTTTTGTGATGAATCACCATTACCATAAANAGTGCTCTTCTTTGGCTTGTTCTTTAATGCTTTAGTTATTGCTTTTTTAATCAAACTTTGTGATTGTTTTTTTATATTTATTAGATTAGAAGATTGTTCTCGACCATTTTGTCTTATTCCGATATTTACTACTGATGTCCCCAAATAGCNACCCTCTATTATTCCACTACTTGAGTTTCCAACNAAAACTCCAGAACCNCTCATTAAACATAAAAAGTCATCGCGAGGTAGAGAAGAAAATAATTTTGCAAAACTATGNTTCTTTTCAAATTTTTTCATTTCTTGATTGATAATATTACTTCCTAAATCTGAATTAGGTGAAATGATAATTGTNGGTAATCTAAATGATGAAACCGCGTTTAANATTGATTGAATGTTNTTTTTTANATTTGTCATTTGTGTAGTTTCTGGATGATAAAGTAAAATGATATGTTGTTTGCTTACGTCTANTCCATATTTCCTTTCAAAATCTCTCTTTGAAGTTATTTGTCCAGATCTCACTTCATCTATACTTGGGGAGCCCACTAAGAATACAAACTTTGGATTCTCACCCATTCGGATAATTCTATTTTTACTTTTTTGAGTAGCTGTAAAGTGTATATTTGAAATTTTTGTTATTGCGTGTCTTGTATACTCGTCAATATTTCCTGAAACATCTCCTCCATGAATGTGGGCATTTGGTATATTCATGTTATATGCNGCAATCGCAGATGCAAAAATCTCCGGTCTATCACCCAATACTATATTGATATCAGGNTTTATTTTTTCAAAAACTTTGGCAAAATTTATAATTCCATTTCCGATTGATTTGGTTCCTTCAAAACTAGTATTTTTTTTAGAAAAAAATTCTATTTTTTTATAAATTTTAAAACCATCTTTCTTAATTTCATTGACTGTCATTCCATGTTTTCTAGATAAATGAGTACCCGTAACTAGCAAAAATAGTTGTAATTTTTTTTCCTTAGNAATTTTTTTTAGAATTGGTCTTAAAATTCCATATTCTGCTCGTGTTCCAGTAGTAATAGTCACTTTCCTTTTGGACAATTTCTTTTATTTTATTAGTCCACTCCCGACTTTAAATTTTGGAATCCAGATGCCAGAATCATCTCTTTCAAATAATTCTGGATTATACCATTTATCTAAAATTTCAAAAAATTCTTTTTCATCCATTCCAGTAAATTCAAGAAATTTTTTGACAATTCCTTGATCTAGTTTTCCATCTTTTTCTTCAACGATTGGAATCATTTCTTCTCTTGTTTTTATTCCATATCTGATTAATCTAGAAGCATTGTCCGTAGCTACAGAATGTCCATATTTTGGATATTTTAGATAAGGGTTTAGCAGATATGGAAGAGAATCAATTTGATCATAATTATCAATTGAACCTGCTCTTTCATATTCATTTTCTAAAGTCTGAAATCCAAATTGTGTTGCAAGTTCATAATTTTTATAAGAATTCCATGGAACGAAATAGCTAAGATAAATTGGATCTAACCCAAATTTTTTTACCTCATCTATATCAGGTTGTTTTGCCATTTCTAATTCTTTTTCATCTATTTGCTTATCTTTGAACCAAACATCCCAGATAGGTTTTACCACATCATTTTTTGATTGTAGTATAGCTGATGGTGTCTCCGTATCAAATTCCCCACCATAGATATAGTTGATGTCTTCACCATAAATTAGAAATTTTATTCCTAATTTCACACACATTCTAACTGGAAATGAGTAAATTAACGCGTCAGGATACCACATTGGAGAACCAATTTCTTCAAATGCTTTCTTGAGCATGATTCGGCCAAGCTTTCTATTTGGTTGAAGTAAAATGGTATCACATCCAAATGCATCGGATAAATTGTCCAGATTTTTTCTTCCGGTCTCAGTCCAATCAAAATTTCCTACAGATAATAAAAGGGGATTCATTTTTAATTTGTCTTTAATTATGTGTGTTTGAAAGTGTGAATCTTTTCCTCCAGAAACTGCAATTGCACAGTCGTAACTATTTCCATTTGACCCTCGATATTTATCACAAATTAGTTCTAATTCACGCCATCTTTTAGTCCAATCTGTTTCTTTTTGTTTTTCGTAATGAATACATGCATAACAAACTCCATCATGAAATTTTAACCCAGGTCTAGTNTCTGGCATCAAACATTTCTTACAATACTCCATAAATCAAAAATTTGTAACTGTTTTATATCAATATCACTATTATGCCATACTATGTTATTCCGAATCATTAGATCTGAAAATAAATATAATTCAATTAAGGGTTAGAAATATGGCTAAACCGATATGTCTAATTGCTGCCAGAGGTGGTTCAAANGGAATTCCTAAAAAAAATATACGGAAAATATCTGGAAAACCACTAATAGCACACACCATTATAAATTCACTAAATTCAGATCTCTTCAGTCACGTGGTTGTTTCTACAGATAGTAATGAAATAGCAAAAATTTCAAAAAAATATGGAGCAGAGGTTCCATCCTTACGACCAAAAAAACTNGCTAAATCAGATTCAAAGATGGATGATGTTGTTGAAAATACAATAAATGAATTATTTGAACTTGGGTACAAATTCGACATGATAGTTAATCGAGACTGCACTGCACCATTCATTCGTTCTGCAGATATTAAAAAATCTATTAATCTATTAAAGANAAAAANGTGTGATACAGNAGTTGCAGTTTACAGAACACACCTAAATCCTTATTTCAATATGATGGAATTTGGTGCAAAAAAAACATTAGAATTTAGTAAAAAAAAGAGATCGNTAATAAATAATCGTCAGGATGCTCCGGTGGTTTATCAATTAACTGGATTTCAGACGATAAATGTTAAAAGTTTTCAAAAATTTAAAAAAATTTACATGCCAAAAGTTTTACCAGTTGAGATCCCACAAGAAACAGGATTAATGATTGACACAGAATTTGAATTTAAACTTGCTGAATGTATTTTTAAAAAAAATAAATAATTACCAAGATGTCCAGCCGCCATCTACAACTAGATTTGCACCAGTCATATAAGATGAAGCATCAGAAATTAAAAATAACATAGCGCCATTATATTCATCTTTATTTGCCATTCTTCCTAAAATTGTTTTNTCTGAATATTTTTTTATGAAAGATTTTTCTTGGTATGTTTTATCCATTACGCCACCAGGAGAGAGTGTATTGACTCTAATATTTTTTCCATGCCAATATGCAGCTAAATATCTTGTAAAATTTACAATTGCACCTTTAGTTGCTGCATAAGAAATTGGTAAGTTTAATCCACTTTTTCCATAAATTCTTTGATCAGCACCAACTAAACCATAAGTTGATGCAATGTTAACAATTACACCTTTGCCTTGTTTGGCCATAATTTTTCCAAATGCTTGTGAACAAAAAAATACGCCTGACAAATTAATATCCAATGATTTTTGCCAAATATCTATAGGAAAATTTTCAAATGATCCAAATGCATTGTCTGATTTTTCTTTTGCGCCCTTACTAGTATATGCTGCATTGTTAATCAAGCCATCAATTTTCTTAAAATCTTTCATTATTTTTTTAGATGTTTTATTTACTTCAGTTTGATTAGAAATATCAAGTGTATAGGCACTAATTTTATTTTTATATTTTTTAACTAAAGCAGATTTTAATTTTTCATTTTTTGTAGTATCTATATCTAGTAAAATTATGTTCGCACCTGCAGAACTAAGGGTGTTAGCATATTGAGAACCTAAAAGTCCAGATGAACCAGTAATTACGATATTTCTACCTTCTAAATCAAATAATTTTGAAATNATTTTTTCATCTTTCATTATATTTTCACCATTTTCATATTCTTAGAAGATTTTAAAACTGTTAGTGCGATGGTGAGGACCTTAATTCCTTCATTAAGATCATTTATTGTCTTTTTTCTTTTCTTTGAGCATTCTACAAAATATTTTATTTCTTCAATGTAAGTTAAATTTAGATCAGACTTATTCATATCCAATATCTTTACCCATTTCTTCGTTTTTTTCTTAAATAGATTAACTGAATTTCTTGTTAAATCACATGTGATTATTCCTTTAGTACCCACTATTCTACAATTTCGAGTCATAGAACTTTGGAAATGATCTAGATGAAGTTCTCCAACGAAATTCTTTTTAAATTTCAAAATTGTTGTGGATAGATCATCAGCAGTCATTTCAAGATCACTGTATTTTCCGGTTACTGAAAAGACTTCTTTGATATCACCAAAAATCCAATACAGATAATCTATTTCATGGATTGAAGTTAGTACAATTCCACCTCCAAGTTTTTTTTGGGCAGCATAACTTTTTCTGTAATTTTCATTTGGGTGCCAATCTGGTAAATATGATCCATGTTCAGATTGTACAGATAAAATACGTCCTATTTTATTTGATGAAACTAAGTTCTTGACTTTTTTCAAACATGGAAGAAATCTGAAATTACAACCCATTAACGTAATTAATTTTTTTTCAGATACAATTTTTGATAATTGCTTTAAACCTACAGAATTATGAGATAATGGTTTTTCAATAAATAGATCACATCCCGCGTTTGCAAGTTTAATGGCAGTTTTTATATGTAAATTTGATTCATTTGTGATGAATCCCATATCCGGATTTAATTTTAAACAATCATCAAGTGACTTGAATATCTTAAATTTTTTTGATGGTAATTCAATATTCGTTTGTTTTGTTACNATTAATAGTTCAATATTTTTTATCTTTGATAGATTTTTACAATGACGTTTGCCTATAGAGCCATATCCAACTATTACAGCTTTCAAATGGTTTATGAAAAAATTCTATGAATATTAGTCTTCATGATAATTTATACGNAAAACCTGATTTAGTGTAATGATTTATTCGATTACAATATATACTAAAAAATTTTCAAATGAATGATAAATAATTGAGAGTACTTGTAACAGGCGGCGCAGGGTATCTTGGATCNATACTTTCAAGAAAATTACTTGATAAAGGATATCAAGTTAGATTAATCGATACATTTTGGTATGGGAAAGAATCTATTGAAGATTTAATTTCGAATAAAGATTTTGAAATTATTGAAGGAGATATACGAAATTTACTTGTTACTGTGAAAGCACTAAAAGATGTTCAAGCGGTAATTCATTTAGCCTCAATAGTCGGTATGCCTGCATCAAGTATTGAACCAAAGAGTAGTGAGGAGATCAATTATCTTGCTACAAAAAATATTGCAGAATTATGTCAGTTACATAATATCGANACCTATATTTTTGCTAGTACGTGCTCTGTTTATGGAAGTCAACCTGAAAAATTAATTACGGAAAAATCACCAACCGATCCTTTGGATTTTTATGCACAGCAGAAATATCTCTCTGAACGTGCAGCAGGATGGTTAAACAAAGCACCAACAATATTGAGATTCGGGACACTTTTTGGAATGTCACCTAGAATGAGATTTGATTTAGTAATCAACTTATTTGTGGCACAGGCAATTCAAGAAAAACAAATTACGGTGTTTGGAGGAGATCAATATAGACCATTTTTACATGTAGACGATGCTGCGGATGCATTGATATTTGCTTTAGAGAAGAATCTAACTGGTACTTACAATGTCATTTCAGAAAATCTGACAATTAAACAGGCAGCAGAAAAAATTAGTGATGCAACAGGTTGTAAAATTAATATTTCAAATGAAAATGAAGATAAAAGAAATTATAAAGTCTCTGCTGAAAAATTAATGCAAGTAGGATTTCATCCTTCTAGAACAATAAATGATGCCATAAAAGAGATAGGTCAAGCAATCGAAAATAAAGAAATTTCAAATTATGCTGATGAGAAATATAGTAATTACAAATTACTGTTTGGTTCGAAAGAAATGCAAGAGAAAGTGTTCATGCTAGGAATTCCAGGATCTCTAGACGTACCTTAACCTTAGATATCAGATTTTTGTATCAAAAAATTCGTCTATTGAATCACACAAAAAGCTCTTTTCTTCCATAGTCATACCTGGAAATAGCGGCAATGTCAATAATTGTTCAGATATTTTTTCAGTAATTGGTAAATCACCCTCTTTTGAACCAATTCTTGATTTATAAAATTCAGTGAGATGTATAGGATTGAAATAGATTTTACAGAATATGCGTTTCTTCAGGAGGAAATCTTTCAGCGAATCACGAATTTGCTTATTTGAAAGACGGATGGAATACATTTGATAAATATGATCATAACCTTCAGGTGGAATAGGTGTTTTGATTTCTGAGTATTTTTCTAATCTCTTGTTAAAGTAGTTAGCATGTTCTTGTCTAAGTTTTATAATTTTATCAAATTTCCCTAATTGAGATATTCCTAGTGCTGCAATGATTGTAGGCATACGCCAATTATATCCAATACCAACATAATTTGGATCTAGAGGGTTTTCAAAATAATTAGTTTTATCAACTCTTCCATGAGATCGAATTAGTTTTAATTTTTCAAAAATTTTTTCAGAATGTGTTACTATTGCTCCTCCTTCGCCAGTAGTCAAGACTTTGTTTCCAGTAAAGCTAAATACTGCAGAATCTGCAATCGAACCAGATTTTTTACCTTTTACAGAAGAACCAAGTGCTTCTGCTGCATCCTCAATTAATAATATTTTTTTATCTTCAATTGATTTTTTTATATCAAATATACGACATGATTGGCCTGAATAATCCATAGGCATTATTGCCTTTGTATTATTAGTTATTTTTTCAGAAATTGATTTTGGGTCTAAACCATAATTTTCTTCTTCTATATCAGCAAATACTGGTGTACCTTGTACAAAAAGAACAGAATTTGCCGTGGAGATAAATGAGAAAGATGGAACAATTACTTCATCCCCAGATCCAATTTCATGAGCTAATAGTGCTGCGTGTAATCCAGAAGTTCCTGAATTTACAACAACACAATATTTTACACCTAAAAATTCCGATAATTTTGTTTCAAATTTTTCAATTTCTTCGCCTATCGCCCAAGTATTTCCACGTTTTATTATTTTGTTTACAATTTTTTCATCTTCTTCATCAGTATAAATCCGATATAAGGGAATTTTCCAGTCACTCATTTTTATCAGATTGAATTAATGACGTCCGCAAGAGATTTTGATGCATTACTAGGATTAGCAAGAAAATTTTTTATGTGTAATTTCCCATTTTGGATTAATTTTTTAGAAGTAGTTTCATTATAAAGTAGTTCATTAATTGAATTTTCTAAATCCGAGTTGTCAGTGACAGATAATACTGCATTATCTTTAACATATTGAAATTCCAATATTTCATTAGTCATGACTATATTCATTATTGGTTTCTTTAGTATTAACCCTTCTAACAAAACAGTTGATGGCATCAATTCAACATGAAGATTTATCATAGCATCACAGGATGATATAATTTCTTTTATTGAACCTGTTTGAAGAATTAAAATATTTGGTTCTAATTTACGAATTAATTTTTTAATATATTCATTATTTGTATCTTGTACAGGATGCAATTTTACAATCAGATTAACCTTGTCTAGATTTTTTATTATTGAAAAAAGTTTTTTCAATAAATGTTCCAATTGAATATAGGAATTTGTATCAGATATGAAATTCATTTCAGGAATGGCAGGTATAGTTATGAGTATAGTTTTCTGTAAATTCTTTTCTTGTTTAATTACATCAAAGAATGAATCATGTCTGGGACTACCAGTTACAAATATTCTCTCTTCAGAAATTCCTCTTACATTAATCAGATAGTCTTTTTGATATTGACTCCAAACTGCAATTTTATCAGTAAAATTTCTGTATCCACTAGTTACATCATATCGTGATATTTTTGGAAGATAATCTGAGGCACCATGTTCAAGAAGTATGGAATTAATTTTATTTTTATTTTGCTTTAAGATGGTTTTTTCAGTTTCACCCATTGTATTTAATGTGACAATAGATTTGAGATTAAAAGTCTGAAGAAGTTTTTTAGAGAATTTAACGAGTAAAGTGTATTCATGTATTCTAGATCTGAATGTTTCTAATAATACATCATTTATGGAGAACCAAAATGAGTAATTTTCAATAGAAAAGATTTCCTCCAAAGTTTTTCTTTCTTTACTCCAAATTTCTTCAATTTTTTTTAATAAATCACCAGAGGATTTTCGACAAATAATTATTTCATTATTTGTTAAGAGGTTATGAGGACTGGTAATTTTACAGTTATATTTTTGTAATAATTTGAGAGATTTCATGTTCCATATCGCGGTTCTTCGTCTATTCAAGAATAACAGATTGCTTCCATGTTGACTTAGTTGTTCAATTAAATTCGAATATTGTGAAGGATCAAATTCGACAAATAGAATTAGCTTTGAACTATTTTTTTTATCAGGCCATAAATTGAATATTTTTCCAATAGAAGATTCTAAGAAATTCCTAATTCGATCATAGGAATTTCTGGATATTCTTAATGAAAGTGGAATTTTACCTAGATTAAATTTTATTAAAAATTGGTTCCAAGGTATTGAAAATTCATGAGTTGACTCGATGGTTGTTTCAATTTTAATATCTGCATTAGCAGTTAGTGATTTTAACATGTTTCCAAAATGATTTGAGGTGATGATTTGTTGTGGTTGATATTTTTCTAAAATCCTTTTCATGGCTAAAAAAACATACAGTTCACGTATAATGATTTGATGTAATTCGGCAGTGTCTAAAACTGATAATAAGTTAGTATTTTCAAATTCTAATTTTTTGAAAACTTCACTCTTTTCATACCAATTCCAAAATGAAACTGTTTGATCAAATATTTTTTGATGATCATCTAAACTAAGAAAATCTTCTGCCACTTTATGCGATATTCCTTTTTCTTCAAGTTGTTTGTGCGTATGAATATTAAAAGAAAAAACAATTGTAGATAATAATTGTTCATTAGAAACATTTAGAGAGCTTAGATTAGAATTTGTGTCAACAAATATTAGATTTTTATTAATTTTTTCCAAACTTCTTAAAATAATTTTATAAAATTATTTTCTCCATTTTTTCATATCATAATCATCAAAAGTAATATTTTGCATTTCGTTATCATTGGGCTTCCATGCAACATCTGCAAGTGTTAGTATTCGTGCTACTTCATTACCAAAGTTAATGTGAGCGGATGCAACCATATTTGGAACATGAATTAATACTGGCTCATCAGAATTTGATTTTATTTCATGATAATTACCTTGTTTATCTTTCACAATAAACACCACATTTCCATGAATGCATGAAAAATAGCTATTACGTTTAGTATGAATATGTGGACCTTTGACTTCTCCAGGATAGACAGAACTTACATAAACCATTTTTGGTTCATGAGAAATTATTTGATCCCAATCACGCCATATTACAGTTAATGAGCCATTTTCATGTTTATCTATTATATCCGTGGTAGGATGTTTTTCAAGTTTAATTACAGAAAAATCTTCAGTTGACATAATTTGAATTTCAATTGTTTTAAGCAATAAAAGTTTGGAAGAAATAATACCAAATTGATACAATACTAATACAATTTATAACAATATTTTATTAATAAAGAGAAAAAGTGTTTCATATGAAACTTTTAGTTACTGGAGGACTTGGTTTTATTGGAAGTAATTTTATTTTAAAATTATTAAAACGAGAGGATATTGAGATAACTAACGTTGATGCAGAGTTATTTGGTTCAGATCATAGGAACTTATCTGGACTTGAAAACTCTAAAAAATATAATTTTGTAAAAGGCAATATCTCAAATAAGAAATTAATGGAAGAACAGATAGCTAAATGTGATGCTATTGTTAATTTTGCAGCTGAATCATTTGTAGATAGAAGCATTAATGATGCAAATCCATTTTTAGTATCTAATATCAGAGGTGCATTTACAATTCTAGATATTATTACAAAACAGAAAAAACGTATGATTCAGATATCAACAGATGAGGTTTTTGGAAGTTTAACTGAAGGGACAGCCGATGAATTTTCAAAATTTAATCCATCAAGTCCGTATGCAGCAACTAAAGCAGCAGCAGAACTTTTGATGAATTCATATTCTGCAACATTCAATTCGGATGTAATAATCACTAGATGTACAAATAATTTTGGTCCAAGACAATTCATAGAAAAATTAATTCCAAAAACTATAGTTTTAGCAAATAAAAATTTAAAAATCCCAATTTATGGCAAAGGAGAAAATATTCGAGATTGGATTTATGTAGACGATCATTGTGATGCAATAGAAAAAGTATTGTTTAATGGGAAAGCTGGAAAATCATACAATATTTCTGCGAATAATGAAATAGGAAATATCACAATTGTGAAAAAAATTCTAAAAATCATGGATAAATCTGAGGAATTGATAGAGTTTGTCGAGGACAGACCAGGTCATGATTTTAGATATAGTATGAGTTCAAAGAATACATCTAAGGAATTAGATTGGAGAACAAAAACAAGTTTTGATGAGGGTTTACAAAAAACAGTACAATGGTACTTGGATAAGCCTGAAATTTTAAATGATATTTCACAAACAGTATTAGATCCAACTCCATGGAAAGATAATCACGGAGACAAATTATGAAAGGAGTGATTTTACATGGGGGACATGGAACTCGTTTGAGGCCATTAACACATACAGGTCCAAAACAGCTTTTACCAATTGCCAATAAGCCAATGTCACAATTTTGCTTAGAAGCAATTTCCGAAACAGGCATCACAGATATTGCAATAGTTATTGGAGGTGTAGGTTCAAACAAAGTACGAGAATATTATGGTAATGGAGAAAAATTTGGAGTAAAAATAACGTACATTGAGCAAGATGAACCTAGAGGAATTGCACATGCAGTTAGATTATGCAAAGAATTTGTAAATGATGAGAAATTTCTTGTTTTTCTTGGAGACAATATAATACAAAAATCTATTACAAATTTTGTAAAGAATTTTNAAAATTCTGATTTTGATGCGACAATTTTGTTATGTGAAGTAGACAATCCTTCAAGATTTGGAATTGCAGATGTAAAAGATAATAAAATTTTGAAAATTACTGAAAAACCAAAAGAGCCTACATCAAATCTAGCTGTAACCGGAATTTACTTTTTAACACCAAAAATTTTTCAAATCATAGATGACTTGAAACCATCATGGAGAAATGAATTTGAAATTACTGATGCATTGGATAACTTACTAAAACAAAATAATAACATTAGTTTTGAGAAGATTACTGATTATTGGAAGGATACCGGAACACCNATAGATATCATTAATGCGAATGCACAAGTGTTAGAACATATTTGTAATGAAGATAATATTATTGATAAATCAACAAACATTGAATTAGATAATTGTGTTATCAAACCATCCATCATAGGTAAGAATTGCAAAATTGAGAAAGGTGCTAAAATTGGGCCAAATGCAAGTATAGGAGATAATACTACAATATCATCCAATGTATCTATAGAAAATTCCATAATAATGTCTAATTGCATAATAGACGGGGGGTTAAACATCAGAGACAGTATAATTTCAGCAAATTGTGATTTACATGGTAATGATAAAGACAAGACTAGGAAAATTTTTCTGCTCGGTGAAGGAACAAAAATTACATTATAAGAGAAATTTTTGATTAGTAACAGTAAATATCTAAGTGAAAATATTCGAGATATGAGTCAAGATTTTCTAGTTAGCGTAGTTGTCTTGAATTATAATGCAGGAGAATTATTACTAAATTGTATAAAATCTATCAAAAAATCTACATACAAAAATTTAGAAATAATTGTAGTTGATAATATTTCAAATGATAATAGTCACGAAATATGCAAAAAAGAATTTCCTGAAATAAAATTAATTCAGAATGGAAAGAATCTTGGTTATTGTGGAGGCAACAATGTAGGAATAAAAGAAGCCAAAGGAAAATTTATTGCNATATTAAATCCAGATACTACTGTCGAGCCTAATTGGATTGATGAGTTAATTTCTGCATACAATGAATTCGGGGAAGGATTATACCAACCAAAGATTCTTTCATTAAATGAAGAGAATATCATACAAAGTACAGGCAATATGCTTCATGTTTTTGGATTTGGATTTGCGCGAGATAAAGGAAATAAAGTAAATGATAAGACAGAAGAAATTGAAAAGATTGGTTATGCATCTGGAACATGCCTTTTTACATCTAGAGAAGTTATAAACAGAGTTGGATTNTTAGACGAATTTCTTTTTTTATATCATGATGATTTAGATCTTGGATGGCGAGCAGCACACATTGGAATAAATTCATACTATGTTCCAAAATCTAAGATCTATCACGTTGAAAGCTATTCACTGAAATGGTCATCAAAAAAATTCTATTGGTTAGAACGAAATAGAAAATACTGTCTCTTAACACATTATTCTAAAGAAACATATGAAAAAATGCGTTTTTCACTATTATTAGTTGATTTGTTTGTTTGGGCTTTTTATTTTTCAAAAGGTTTTCTTGGTGCAAAAATTAAAGCAGAATTAGAAATTAGAAAACATAAAGAAGATATTAAAAAAAAGTATGTGGAATTAGAAAAAAGAAAAACTATTACCGATAGGGAATTAATAAGAAATTTTCCTGATGAAATATTTGTTCCAATAAATGTATCACAAGAATCAATGAATCAAACGTTTAATTCCATATTAGCCAAATTAAGTAGGAAAGTAAAAGAAAAAATTTAGATGATTTTCTCAGAAATTATTACTGCAATTGCAAATTCATTTTCATGAGTTAATGATGCAAGAAATCGGTAATTTTGTTCCGAACCTAAGACTTTAACTGTAGGTTTAGAGTTCAAATGAGATGTTATTATTTCTGAAGGTAATATTTTTTTATTAATAGATTTGATTAGCGCTTCTTTTAGTGCAAATTTACCTGCAAATTTTTCATAATAATTCTTGAATTTTAAACAGTAAGTAATTTCTTCTTCTGAAAAAAGTTTTTTATAGAAACTTTGATTATCTTCAAAAGTTTTGTCTCTAAATTTTTTGACGCTTGATACATCAATCCCTATACCAAAATTTTCAATCATCTCTAACAATTATTCTACCTACTCCATTTAGGAGAATTTCATTTTTTTTATTTNTAATCTTAGATTCAATTTTTATGATTTTGGTTGATTGACTTTTGTCAATGACCACACTGGAGACAGTTATTTCATCATCTATAAAACAAGGATGAGGAAATTCTAGTGATTGAGAAGTATAAAGTGCATGTTTTCCTGGCATGTACATTCCAACCATTCTAGATAAGAATGATGCAAGTAACATTCCATGAACAACTCGACCTTTGAATTTGGTTGATTTAGCATATTCATCATCCATGTGAATCGGGCTAAAATCTCCAGAAAGTTTTGCAAATTCATCAACTAATGATTCAGTAATTTTGATTTGGAATTCTTTTGTTTGGTCTATTTTGATTTGTTCAAAAGTTAGTTCAGAAAAATTTTCAGTCATTTAGAATACATTATGGTTTTTAAGATGTTGTTTTATGTCTGCAACCGTTTTGACGTCGGTTATTTCAGAAATGGAGAATTTTATTTTGAAGTAATTTTCTAATTCATCAACTAAGATTAATCCATTAAAAGAATCCCAAGATTCAATATTTTCAGGACCAGATTGATCATTCACTTCTGATTCAGGGATTGAAAATACCTTTGCAATTATTACATTGACGTCGTTTTCTATCATTCGATCTCAACCTTCAAGTGATTTGGTGATTTTATATCATTATTTAGTTTATAGACCCAAAATTTATCATGTTTTGTAAAACCAAAGCTAGATAAGAAATTTTCAGCTGGTTTATTTTTTTGAGTTGGAATAAATTCTGCCCTAATTTCTTCAATTCCATTTGCTTTTGCTTCAATCANAATTTGAGATAGTATTGCATTTTCAATTCCTCTTCCCATTATTCTACAACTAAGAAGAAATGTATCAATTAACCAGAATTTTTCATTTTTTCTGACAATATATACACCAGTAATACCATTATCTCCAAATTTATCTAAAACTTGTGCGCAACCAACCGAGAAAGTTGAATCATTTGATAATTCTCTAATTTGTTCCTCCTGATATCGTCTAGTAGTGAGATTGAATTGGTTGGTTTTTAANGTAAGTTGAGAAATTCTAGGTATAAGAAATTCATTTGATTTTTTAAGTTTTACTTTGATATCTAATTCTTTTAAGAAATCATCAATGTTAGAAATACTTTTTTCTAAATCAATGCGTTCTTTTTGTTGAAAATACATTTCACCTCGTTTTTTGTCTTCAGTTGTTCTTTGGAAAACATTGAAATCATTTAGATCCTCTAAAATAGGCACAAATTGTGAAGGATCATTTGATAATTCAGGGGTAAGAACCTCTGGGAACTCTTTCCTTATTCTTTCTTGATTTATCTTATCATCATCAAAAAATACAATACTATTNAGTCCAATATTTATTTCATCTGCGATTTGTTTTAGATTTTCAGCTTTATCATTCCAATTGATTTTTACGCTGGCAAAATGTTTCTCTCTCAAAATTTGGTTTGGATGTTCTTTTATAACTTTTATTGCATCATCAAAATTATTTTTACTATTAATTGCTAAGATTATTCCTTGATTCCACAATGATAACAGTATCTTTTGGAATTCAACAAAAGCTTTTCCATTAGGAGTATCACCTAATTCAATTCCATGTAATCCATCTTCGCCAATGATTCCACCCCATAATGTATTATCTAAATCTAAGACTATACATTTTTTATTTAGACCGCAGAGAGGTTTTAGATAACTCATTAACTCTTCTGCAAGAAATGGTATTAGATTTAGAGCAATTTGTATGTCACCTAGATGAAATTGTCTGTAATCAAAAATATTTTTTTCACCAAATTTTGAAACAAATCTAGCAAAATCATAGACATAAACAGAATTATTATTTTTAGAAATATTCCGGAGTGAATGATTAAATTCTTCAATCATTTCATGAAAACCAAATTCTGATTTCAATTCAAGTATACCATTTGGAGAATATGATGGAATGTTAAAATTTGCAATTATTAATTTTGAATTTGAATGTTTTTGAAAGTTTTTAACAAGATTTTCTATTTCAGTGATTTTTTGTTTAGCCAATAATTTTCTATCAGTATCAGAAATATCATATGAATTGTAAAAATAATCACCAAGAAAATTTCGAATNTCTATTATTAGAAATGTGATATCAGGAGAAAATCTATAGTAGTCACTTTTAGAATCCAAAAGTTCCTGATTATACTGATTATAATTAGAGACATATGATTGATATCTAATTCCGATTTCAGAGCATTTTACATGAAGAGTTTCATTTAGACCATTTAGAGTAAAACTAGGTAATATTGCAACTTTCAATTTATTATTAAATTGCAGATCAGCAAGATTTTTCGATAATGCCATATATTCAGACAGTGATTTTTCCAATTTTCTATATGAAAAATAGTTAATTCAACAATAAATATTGTGTATTAATTATACTATTTTTTATCAGTAAGCTTTAGATTTTAAAAAAAGGCATAGAAAAATTAACATGGATGATGAAAATGATGCTTTTCCNATAAATGAAAAAGAAGTCATGGATTACTATGGATTTTCTGGAAATTTTGGTAGATTGAAGATGAAAATAAAATTTTTCAGAAACTGGATTTTTCACTCTCTAGCATATTCTTCACCACTATCAAATTTTTCAGTGAGAATGCAAAGAGCAAGAGGGGTAAGAATTGGAAAAAATTGTCATATCAATCCATACGTGTTAATTGATTTAATTTATCCAAGAATGGTTGAAATTGGAGATAATGTTACACTGGGTTCACATTCAATGATTTTTGCACATATCAATCCATCAGCAAATTTATTTTTAAAACAAGGAGACTATCCAAGAAAAGTTTCCAAAGTTATTATTAAATCAGGTGCAGTAATTAATCCAGGAGTTGTAGTTATAGCCGGAGTGACTATAGGTGAAAATTCAATAATTTCACCTAGAAGTGTTGTAACTCAAGATATTCCAGATTATTGTGTTGCAGTAGGTAATCCTGCCAGAGTTNTAAAAAANATTAATCATTAANGAAAACAAATGAATATTTTAGGAATTGATTTTGANGATTGGTATCATCCAGAATTAATTANAAAGAANATNACATNANATGAAAAAATAGAACCATCNGTCATTCAAGGAATTGACAAAATTCTAGATTGGTTAAGAAAAAATGAAACTTTAGCAACTTTTTTTGTAGTCGGAGAATTATTAGAATTCAGACCAGAAATATTTGATAAGATTATTGAAAATGGGCATGAAATTGGATTTCATACAATGCATCATACAAAGTTAGACAATATAGGATCTAAAGAAAAATTTACAGAAGAGATAAAAAAATTCGAACAACTTACTAAGAAAAAATCAAAAGGGTTTAGAGCNCCAACTTTTTCACTAAATCAAACAACTTCTTGGGCAATCGATGTACTACAAAAAAATAATTACATGTATGACAGTAGCGTAGTTCCAGCTAAAACTGATCTGTATGGGTTACCAAATGCAAAGAATTATCCGTATAAAATTTCTAGTGATTCCCTAGAAGAAAATGATGAAAATTCAGAATTTTTGGAATTTCCANTATTAACAACGAGATTTCTTGGTAAAAAAATTCCTGCAGGAGGAGGATTTTATTTGAGATTTTTGCCGTTGAAAACCATTAAACATGCGATCAAAAGTAATGAAAAAGATCAAATTCCCGCTACATTTTATATTCATTCTTGGGAACTTACACCAGAATTTATGCCAAAAATATCTTTACCGGTNAAAGATAATTTCATAACATACCATAATTTGAACAAAGCACTACCTAAAATGACCGAGATAATTCAAAATTTCGAATTTACATCATTTGAAAAATATATTTTAAAATGATTCCAGAGTTTTTTTAATTCCATCTTCTAAAGTGACTTTTGGTTTCCAACCTAAAGATTTTAATTTTTTATTATCAACAACAAAATTTCCAACATCAACTTTTTTTGTATATTTTGGNGTTGGCGGATAATTAATTTTACAATCAGTCTGTTTTTTTAACAATTTTGCAAAATTATCAAACCGTGTTTTCTTACCAGAAGAGATCCAGTACAGATTTCCAGATTTNCCTTTTTTTAATATAANATTGATTCCAGAGATAACATCTGAAATAAATATCAAGTCGCGNAAGAAGTTTCCATTATTGAAAATTGAAATTTTCTTGTTTTTCTGNGCTTCATGAATAAGAAAATTTACCGCATTTTTATTGGCTATAATTTGTTCACGNGGGCCATAAGAATTTGTTATGCGAAATATTCTTGTATCAATTCCATATACTTCATGAAATATTTTACAGAAATGTTCACTAGCAAGACGGTTTGTACCATAAACGGTAGTAGGATTGCAAGGTGTAGCCTCATTAACAGGTAATTTTTGTGGCTTTCCAATTACTATGAAAGTACTACCAAGAATGAATTTACATTTTAATTTTAAACTATGTATAGTTTCCAACATGAATAAAGTAGATTTTGCATTTACATCGATATCAAACATCGGTTTCTCAAATGACATCGAGTGTGATGTGTTCCCAGCTAAATGGATAATCATATCAGGTTTTGTTGTTTCAATAAATTTACCTAATTTTGGAAAGTTTGTTATGTCTAATTTTTGAATTTGTAATTTTTTAGATTTATGTGAAATATTTCGTTTTTTACTGAAACCTTTTGTAAGTAAGATGATTTTATGATTTTGTTTTAACAATAAATCTGCCAAATGGCTACCAATAAACCCCAAACCCCCAGTAATGATGATTTTCAACATTGAATAGTGAGGCGTGATAGTTAAAAATCAATAGTAGAAAAGAATTGAAAAATATTTTTACTAATAGATATTTTTGAGTATATGGGCGGATTTGGTAATAAAATAAAAATTTTTTTAAATTCACGTAAAATTTTTAAAAATTGGTATATTTACCCATTAATTTATCTCAAGATAACCAAAGCCAATCATAANATTTTTGAGACAAATTTGGGNATAAAGATGAAAATACGTACTAATTCAACTGATCTAATGCAGTTAACAACAATCTGGGTTGTAAAAGAATATGAACATCCTGGTTTCGACATTAAAGAAAATGATATAATAATAGATATTGGTGGACACATCGGATTATTCACACTGTTTTGTAAACAGTTTACTAAAACAGGAAAAATTTTTTCTTTCGAACCTATCAAAGAGAATTATGAAGTTTTTTCAGAAAATATAAAAATGAATGGTTTACAAAACATAATTTCACATAATGTAGCAGTAACCAAAACAGAGGGAGAAATTCCAATTTACTTAAGTGATGATGAATCAGGTCATAGCGTATTTGAAAAAGATACAAAAACTGTTAATGTTGAATCTATTTCTTTGAAAAAGATTATTGATGTAAATAATATCAACAGATGTAATTTGCTAAAACTAGATTGTGAGGGTTCAGAGTATGAAATAATTGAATCACTTCCAAAGAATTATTTTGATAAAATTGATAAAATAATAATCGAATATCATTTTGCAGAAAAATATCCTACATTATTCAAAAATTTAATAAGCAAATTAGAATCAATTCCATTTACCATAGAGATAAAAAAATTAGATGACAGCATGGGATTAATTTTTGCATGGAAAAATAGTTAAAATTCTTCATAAATTAAAGATAATTTTTTCCCAATCAATGACCAATCATGTTGTTCACCAAATTTTCTTGCAGATGCTCCAAAAATATTTTTATTTTGAAGAACGTCAAAAACTAACTCACTGATATCGTTAGGATTTGTTGAAGGAAAAATTTTTCCTGCTTTTGATGCATTAATAATTTCAACGTGTGGTTCAATATCAAATAACAATAATGGTTTACCACATGACATTGCTTCAATTGGAGGAACAGGACAGACTTCAAATGTACTAGCAGAGACATAGAGATCACATGATGAATAATAAAATTTTAGATCATCATGTTCAATTTTTCCNAATAATTCAATTTTGTCTTCAAGTTTTTTTTCTTGAATCNGGTTTTTCAGATTAGNAAAATTTTCCCCATCNCCTATAATTTGTAAATGGGCATCAGGNAATTTTTTTAGTATACTAGGAATAGAGTTAATTAAAACCTCTACTTTTTTGTATTTTCTTAGTGCACTAACAAAGAGTAACTGTGGATTTCCTTTTTTGTATGATTGTTCTAAATTAGGATTAAAGAGTTTGGCATCCACACCATTGTAAATCACTTCTGCAGAAATGTCTTTCACTAATTTTTTCATTTGATTTATTCCAGCATTAGAAACTGAAATAATTTTAGAAATTTTATTTTTATATCTCCACATTGCAACTTTGAAATTAAGTTCTTGAATTCGATCTGAGGCGCCATGATAATGAAATATTATTGGTTTGTTCGGNTTTTTTGAAAGTAGATAATATAATACACGGGCCTGGTGTGGATGAATTATATCAAAATCAAGATATGAGACTCCCGATGATAATAATTTTCTTTTATTCAGTTTAACAGCTTCTATGTTAAAAGGGGGATCCGAATCAAATGAAAATGCACCAATTGCAGTTCGATGACCTAATTCATTTAGTTCTTTACAAAGATAATTNATTACGGAGGTGTGACCAAATGTGGCCGGATATTTTGCAACCACCATNAGAATAGATTTTTTTCTTTCNATCAAGTATTTTTATTTCTAAATTTGATGTTAATTAATAAAATGATCAAGTACTTAGTAATTTATCAGTACAAAAGTCCAGAGAATTTGTTAATCAGACTTTTATGCATAGCAAATCTCAGCTTTTCATCATGACTGAATACACAGTATTCAATAAAGAAAGTTTTAATCGAAAAACCAATTTCTTGATTATTTTAGCAATTGGAATTGCAGGTCTTATAGTCAGATTATATTTTAATCCTGAAAATCCGTTAACTGGAGATGCCACAAATTATTTTGTTTATGCAGTTGATACAGGAATAAAAGGAAAACTGTCTGATGTTTATTTTTTAGCTAATAGTGGCTGGTCAATATTTCTATCAGGAATTTTCTCAATTATTCAATTTGATAATCCAATTGTTTTGATGGATGTTCAACGATTACTTTCTATTTCTATTTCAGTAATAACAATAATTCCAGTATATTATCTTTGTAGACGTTTTTTTAATCAATTCTATTCCATAATAGGTGTATCATTATTTATTTTTGAACCGCATATAATCATCAATTCAACATTAGGAATTACAGAACCAATTTTTTTATTTTTTGGAATTCTAACATTAACATTATTTCTTAGCAATAATAAAAAAATAATTTACATTTCTTTTGCAATTGCAGGTTTGTTTACACTGATTCGATATGAAGGATTATTATTTTTCTTGATGTTATCAGCATTGTTTTTCATAAAATATAGAAATGAAAAAATGCAAATTTTGAAATATCCAATTGTTTTNATGATTTTTGCACTAATTCTCTTACCAGTTGCTCTTTTAAATCTGGAAGAACATGATAGAGATGGATTTGTCGGTGAGTTAATTGATACTAGTGAATATTCGCTTAATACATTTGTTGAAGAAAAACCAGATTTAGGAGATCCAATTTATGGTGAAAAAAATAATGCAAGCGTAGAAAATTTTCTTTCATTGGGAATAATGAATTCAGTTTGGATGATGGGGTTAGCGGTAATTCCAATTTTAGTATTTTCTACATTATTGGGATTTATCATGATTGTTAAAAATAGAAGTTCTTTAATTGTTGATTTTAAAATTTTAACAATTATTCTAACTTCAACGACTATGTTATTGCCAGCATTTTATGCATATGGTAGAGGTTTAGAAGATGTTCGATTTCTATTCATGATCTACCCGTTGTTTATTCTTCTTTCAGTATATGGAATAAGCAAATTAAAAATAAGAAAGAAAGATCTCATGTTAGTTCTTGTAGTAAGTATGATCTTTGTGATATCATTTGCTTTCATAGATGCTAAGAAAATAGATTATCAATATGAAAAAGAAGTGTTTCTGATAACTAAATTCATAGATGAGAGAACAGATATTATTAATGCAGATTCAGCAGATTTGAAATACAAAAGAGCATCAACAATTGTGGTTAATTGGCCAAATTTACCTATACCAACTAGCGATTCACATATTGGATATAGTTTGTATTTAGAATCTACAAAAGAATTTACATCCATAAAATCATTCATTGAATCGAACAAAGAAAAGAATTTAGAGTATATTGCGGTAGATGGCCATCAAGATCAACCTGAATTTCTTTATGATATTTTTGTAAATGATAAAGAATATCCTTTCTTAGAAAAAATATTCGATTCAAATGAATTAGATATGAAATATCATGTCAAAATTTATAAAATTAATTATGAAATNATGAATTCAAAAGANTAAAAATTGTTCTGATTCAATAGAGTTTTTTATTAATAAAATCAATTATAGTATCTGCAATAAATGCTCGCTTAATTTTATCAATTCCCTGATGATTACCTATTCCAAAGGAATTTTTCATTATATATGATGCATTTTTTAAATTACCTTTCTTTTTGAAATTAATGGTTTTTGTAACTGGTTGTTTAACAAAATTACCTGACATTATGGGTCTGGTTTCAATTTGTTTTTGTTCTAAATATTCTACCAGCTCATTTTTGGTAAAAAAATCATTTTCAATTACAGTAATTGGATAAAATAGATGGGATACTCTATCAGAGTCATTTGTTTNTGGCAGGATAAAATATTTTGAATAAGGTTTTAATTTTTTATTCCAATATCTTGAATTATCAATTTTTATTTTTATAAAATTTTCTAACTTTNTAATTTGATGTATTCCAAATGCACCCTGCAATTCTGTGGGTCGAAAATTGTATCCCATATTCAAGAAGAGAAATCTAGAATCAATATCAGAATATTTTTTTTCAATGTTCTTACGATTACTAATATCCCTTGTCCAACCAAAAGTTCTAAGAGATTTTCCAAGTTCAAAGAGTTTTTTATCATTAGTTACTAACATACCACCCTCCATTGTTGTAATATGATGTGAAAGAAAAAAACTAAAAGTCCCCATGTTTCCAAAGGAACCTACTTTTTTTCCACGATGTTTTGAACCGTGAGCTTCGCATGCATCTTCTATTACCCATAAATCATGTTTTTTTGCAATTTTTTTAATTTTTGTCATATTGCATGGATTTCCTAAAAGATGAACAGGCATTATTGCTTTAGTCTTTTTAGTTATAGCATTTTCAATTTTTTCTGTATCAATTTCAAAAGTATCAAGATTAACGTCAACAAATACAGGAACTCCACCCATGTTGGAAATTGGATATACCGTTGTAGACCAAGTAACAGCTGGCGTAATTACTTCATCACCTTTTTTTAACTGATGTGAACCAAGTGATGGATTAGAAAGTATTGATAATGCTAAGAGATTTGCAGAAGAGCCTGAATTAACCATAATTGCATATTTTGTACCAATATACTTTGCAAATAATTTTTCAAATTTCTTTACTTTTTCTCCCATGGTAGTTTCCATGGACAATAAAGAGTCTAATGCTTCACAAACCTCTTCCCAATCATACGGTGGTTCAGCTAAAGGAATTGGTGAAATTCCAGGAATAAATTTTTGATATTTGGCCTTTGCAAAGTATTTTTTGAAAAATTCTTTTTGAGAGGNAGTTATTTTTTTCATTTTTAGATCTTTTCTTCTTTGTTTGAAGTTGTTTTCTTTCTTTTATTTATATAAATTATCAAAAACAATATCAACATAGCTATGCCAAAAAATAAAACAATTGGATTACCTAGTGATTCTTTCATATTTACTGCCTGACGTNAACAAACATCCGATAATGCACAAAGTTGATTCATTTCGAAATGAACTGGAAGAGTCCAGACTATTGAAGAATTAAAATAGATATCTTTCCAATATATAAGAAAGGTCAGTGCATGACTAAAAACTACCAATATCAAAAAGGGAATTTTTANTGGGTTTTTTACAGGATCTAAGAACTTCCAAATCGCATAAGAAGCAATCAAAATCATTGGGAATATCAATGGAATGAAATGTCTACTAGTATTGTAAGATTCAATACTACTAGTTAGAATAGCATAGATGCTAAAATACCAAAACAAAAGTAAAAATTCAGATGATAATAACTTCCTTCTTCGAATTTTTATGAATAATAAAGCAACTCCAATCACGAAGAACAGCGCTAATGGTATACTTGAAAACGTATGACCCCATTTAGTGGAATTTGGTATTTCATCTGGAGCAAATATATGATAATAGCTATCAATAATAGGAAAAATAGTNGCACTAGCTACAAACGTTAACGTTGATGGTTTTTTTGATTCACCGGGATTAATTGCCTTATAATCCGTAGCTAAATCATACTGTATCATTAGTTGACCGATCGGATCCGGATAATAGAATGGAAATGTACTAAAGAGTGCACCAAAGAAAATTCCTATAAAAAGTATAGACAATAAAATAGATTTTAAAAAAACTTTTCTCTGAAAAATTTTTTTAATTTGTAAGTACTGATCAAATGGTTGATGTATGAAAATTATCACTAAAAGAAATGGAAACAATTCTAATGATGTGATTTTGGTNTTTGCGGCTAAAGCAAATGTTATTGCGCTTAAAGCCAAATATTTCATTGTTGTTTTGTTACTTTGATTTTTACTATACAATAATAGAAATACTGCCAAAATTATAAAGAAATTAACATAAACTTCTGAAGTTAAGATTCTACTATGATGTATCCAAAGTCCATGAAAGAGTAACATAGCTGCAAACGAGATTCCTACAAATCTGTTAAACAGTAATTTACCTATAGCAAATGATATTCCTACTGAGAGTGCACCTAATATGGGTGAAAAAAATCTTGCTGCAGCAAGCTCAGAATTCGTTGGAGTATTTTCTCCNGGAATTGAAATATTATAATGAATTGGACGACATTGCTCCATATCTNTTGAAGCGTAATACACTCTTTCACTATCAGAAAAGAATTGATCACCAATTCCTAGTAAAATTCCTTTAACTATCCCACCAGACGCAACCCATTGCATAGTTTTTTCAACACCATCATCNCCACTTTGTCCAGCACAGGTTANATCAATTAACTCACAATTTCCCTTTCCTGTTATACAGGGATCAAGAATATTTCCTTCTTTAACTAAATCAAAATAGGCCATCCCAAAACCATGATGAAATAATTCATCAATGTTGATACCTTGATTTTCAATATTATATGCAAGTATTCCATAAGAAAAAATAGAAATTAAAGCAAATATCATAAATGTGTTATTAAAAAAATTTTTTTCCATGGAATAAAAATTTCTTTTTTATAATTAATTAGTATTGTTAAGGTTTAATCCGCCGTTTAATTTCAACGCCAAAAATCCAATACCAACGCCGTACCAAAGTGTAAAGAATCTAACTATTACGGCAACAACCAATGCTGTAGAAAAATCTAAACCATAAAATGAAATTAAACCAGCAAAACTTCCTTCAGTTACACCAAGTCCTCCAGGCAACATGGAAANAGAACCTAAAATAACAGACATGGAATACATTGAAGCCAATTCAAAATAATTAATTAAATTAATTCCTAAAGATAGAAAAACCAAGTATATTCCAATTGCTTCAATAAAACGATATAATACTGTTAAAGCACTTGAACAAATAACCGTTTTTTTGTTTAAAGATGTTCTAATGCTAATTTGTGAATTTTCTAGAGATAGTGAGAATTTTTTTAAAAATGTAATCTTGTTAAAAATNCGCAAAACATATTTAAAATTTGATTTTGAATATATCAAAAAAATAACTAGAAAAGATAAAATCAAAACGACAAATAATACAGGAAGATATTCAAGACCAAGAAATGAGATTCCTAATAATGCAATAATTATTGTTCCTATAATATCATAAAATCTTTCAATCAATACTAAAGGAGCTGATGTTGTTCTTTTAACATCAAATTGATTTTTTAGTAAAATTGATTTAATTAATTCTCCAGACTTAATTGGAGATATGGATAAAGTAAATCCAGCAAGATAAATCAAAATATTATTTTTGAGAGGAATTTTGATGTTACTACTTTGTAAGATAACATGCCATCTTACAAACAAGACCATCCAACTAGAAAATATTGTTAATAAAATTANTGGTAAAAATTGTGTATCAAAATTTTTTAATTTATCATAAACTGTATTAATATCTGAAAAAATTAGAAATATAGAATATATTACAANTGCAGCAATAATTATTAAAATGAATTTTTTGCCAAAGATGGATGACTTCATAATTTAAAAAATTATGATATCTATTTGAGAATTTGTATTGTTAAAAAGAATTTTAAACTAAAATATGTTGTATCATATTTATACTGATAATTCAAGAAATGGTTATGTCAAATCATATTTTAGATTCTATTAAAGATAGTAATGTATTAGTCACTGGTGGATGTGGATTCATAGGTTCTGAAGTTACCAAACAGCTATCTCAAATTGGTGCAAATGTTACAGTCATTGATAATTTTTCTTCCGGAAAAAGAAAATATGTTGAAAATTTTTCAAATGTCAAAATACAAGAGGGAGATTTGGGCGACGAAANAACCATTAGTTCGCTTGTAAAAGAAAAAGATTACATTATTAATTTAGCTGCATTGCCATTTATTCCAGATTCTTTTCATTATCCNAAGGAATTTTTTGATGTTAATGTAAATTCGACCATTAATTTAGCTTTGATTGCAGCAAAACAAAAATCATTAAAACGTTTGGTTCACATTTCTTCTAGCGAGGTTTATGGAAGTGCTAGATACGTTCCTATGGATGAGAATCATCCAACCACGCCGCAATCAACATACGCNGTAAGTAAATTNGCTGGAGAAAGAGTTGTTTATACAATGTCAAAAGAACATAATATTCCAGCAGTAATAATTAGACCTTTTAATTCATTTGGACCAAACATAACCCAACCATATATTATTCCAGAAATAATTTCTCAATTACTTAAAAATCAAACTAAATTAAAATTAGGAAATATTCAAAGTAGTCGAGATCTAACATTTGTTTCAGATACAGCAAACGCAATAATTCTTGCTTTAGTTACTGAAGGCGTAATAGGTGAAACAATTAATGTTGGAAGTGGAAGAGCTTTTACAGTTAGTGAACTAGTAGAAAATATTTCTTCATTAATGGGAATTGATGATGTAACAATTGATATTGATTCATCAAGATTCAGACCACATGATGTTGATAAACTAGTTTGTGATTCGGACAGAGCAGAAAGTTTACTTAATTGGTCTCCAAAAACTTCAGTCACTGAAGGATTAAAGACTACAATTAATTGGGTGAAAGAAAATGGTATAGAATTTTTAAGACCTTTCAAAGGATGGACATCAACTTATAGAAGTAATTGATTATTAAAAAAAGAAATGAAATTAAATGAGAAAACAGTTTTAGTTACAGGCGGAAACGGATTTCTTGGTAAATTTGTTCTAAGAGAATTAGAACTTAAAAAAACAAAAAAAATATTGGCTCCAACATCAAAAGAATTGGATCTTAGAAACAATGAAAATTGTAAAAAAATAGTAAAGAATGTAGATGTAATTATACACTTAGCAGGAAATGTAGGAGGAATCGGAAAAATGCGGGAAAAGCCTGGAGACATATTTTATGATAACATTATGATGGGTACTCAGTTAATTCATCAAGCAAAAGAAGAAGGTGTTGAAAAATTTGTGGGGTTGGGAACTGTCTGTAGTTATCCTAAAATATCTTCAATGCCATTTTTAGAAGATTCCCTATGGGAAGGTTACCCAGAAGAAACAAACGCAGCATATGGATTATCAAAAAAAATGATGCTTGTTCAGGCAGATGCTTATCGTCAACAATTTGGATTAAATTCAACAATTCTATTTCCAACAAATCTCTATGGACCAACAGATAACTTTGAACCTACAACATCACATGTTATACCAGCAATTATACTAAAAGTGCATAATGCATTAAAAGAAAAATCTAATCAGATAATTCTTTGGGGAGATGGCAGTCCAAGCAGAGATTTCCTTTATGTAGAAGATGCTGCCAAAGGTGTTGTTCTAGCAACTGAAAGATATGATAATCCTTTACCAGTAAATTTGGGCTCTGAAGAAGAAATCAGCATAAAGGAATTAGCTGAATTAATTTGTAACTTGATGGGTTTCAATGGAGATATCATTTGGGACTCAACAAAACCTAATGGTCAGCCACGCAGATGTGTGAGTAATAAAAGAGCTGAAAAAGAATTTGGATTTAAGCCGAATACAAAATTGGAAGAAGGCTTGAAAAGCACAATAGATTGGTTTATTTCTCAACAAGAATAATTTCGTTCTCTTCCAATTTTTCAGGATGGAATTTATAATTCTTAGACTGTCTACCGTACCATATTGTTCTGTATCCCCATAAAATAGTGTCATCTTCTATGATTAAATTTTTATAAAAATAATTTTTGTCAATTTCAATTAGTTCAGAATCATTAACAAAATATTCTTTCCAATCAAAGGAAAATTGTTCAGATTTTATCTGTTTTTGTCCCTCATTTGTTGTAAGTAAAAATATTTGGAATTTCACCAAATCATTAATTTCCTTTTCATTTGTTGAAAATTTGAATTTTTGTTCTAAAAAGTCTAAGAATTTAGTAGTATCTACAACAAGTAATTCTTTATTTGAGATTAGCCGTAACCATGTTGCTTCTTCAATAGGCCAAAATATTTCTCCTAGTTTTGAATCATAGTGATTCCAACCTTTTCCAGAATACCCTTTTGATACATAATCAACGACTTTTTTATACTCATCAGAAAAAATAGAATTATCTTGAGAACAAAATTCTAAAAATGTTTCATAAAATTCCATATATTTTAGACCAAATTTTTTGAAATAATATCTAGAAATATATTCAAAAATTCCCAAACTATGAAATGTTTGTATTAGCCATGAGAAATGATAAATTTTTTCTAAAGTTGATGTAGAAAATGAAGATGTACTTACCACAATGTCTTCATATTCCGGCATCCCACGTTCATTTTTAGATGAATGTGCTAAATAAATTGGGGAACGGATTGTTTTGATTTTATGAAATCCTTTGTATGCGGTTTCATTCATTGGTGCATTTGGAAAAACACCACAATTATAGATGTAAATTGAGCCAACTTTGGTATCAGTTGCGAGTATTTCTAAACCAGCTTTCCAACTTTCTAATGTTTCACCAGGCATTCCCATAATCAATTCAGTATAAGTTGGTATTCCATTTTTCCGAAATGTATCAGTTAACTCTGAAAATTTATCAAATTTAATATTTGCACGTTTTACAATGTCCAAAGTTGTTTCATCAAGAGATTGTAAAGCAAGACTAACTGCTTTTAACACTCCGCCATCTTGTAATTCTTTGGCTATAGGAATAATTTTTACTGATGCAAATTTTGCCCAAGCAGCTCTAAATCTTTCAGGATAACCTTTGTTTTTTGCAACTTCTTTTAGTTTAGTAGCTATTTTGAGATCTCGTTCCTGAAAAATACCAAAATTTGCATCACAGCAATCAATGTATGTTATTTTATTGTCAGCAAACCAATCAATTTCTTTCATTAAGCGTTCGTCAGTCCATTTAGTTAGTCTTGAATTTGTTAGACTCCCCCAATCACAAAAAGTACATTGATACGGACAACCTCGATTTGTTTCCCATGCGGCAATGTATTTTATTCCATCAGTTTTCTCAACTAGATCCCAAACAGTGTCTGTAAGATATGCAGAAGGAAAAGTGTCTAAATCTTTAGTTCTGGGCTGAGGTGCATTTTTGAAATCTTTTGTTTCAATTCCCAATACAGACGTAAAGTTACGTTTTTTGAGATACTCTTCCAGTATATTCTCAAGAACGTATTCACCTTCACCATGAACAACAATGTCAACAAATGGGTTTTCTTTAAAAAAATCCTTTGAGTTGTTTGGAACTTGTGGTCCACCAAAAATTATGATACAATTAGGATTTACTTGTTTTACTTCTCTTGCTAGAAATTTTGTTATCTCCCAATTCCAAACATAGCAAGAACAAAGAAGAATATCCGCATTCTTTGCTAATTTAACATAGTCATTAATTTTTTCTCTAAAAATGAATGTTTTTTCGAAAATAAAATTAGAAGAAAGATCTGGCTTACTTTTGATATATGCAGCTAAACTAGCAATACTATATGGAAAATGGATTTGATCTCCATACAAATAATTAAACTGTGAACTCATTACTTTGAACAATTATACAGTATCAAAAATTACTCTGAAACTTATATATTTTGAAAATACTGTGAGTGAAAAATTGGTTATACCTAGAAATTTATATACAAAGAATTTTGTTTTGGTTCATGTCGACCGCATTATTGGTTTTAACATTAAATGAAATTGATGGAATGAGACAAATTATGCCTAATATCAAAAAAGAATGGGTTGACGAAATAGTAATTGTAGACGGGGGTTCAACTGATGGAACAGTGAATGAAGCGAAAAAAATGGGATTGAACCTCATACATCAAAAAAATAGAGGTCATGGTGGAGCAATAATTACAGGTGTCAATTCAACAAAATCGGATAACATAATAATTTTTGGGCCAGATGGAAATCATGACCCAAATGAAATATTGATTTTAAAAGAAAAAATAGAAGAGGGATATGATCAAGCGATTATTTCAAGATTCAGTAAAACATCAGTCAATTTAGATGCAGGATGGTTAGATTCATTTGGAAACAAAATGTTTACAAAATTAGCGAATATTTTTTTCCAAGGAAATTTAACTGATGCACTTAATGAAAGCAGAGCAATTACAAGAAAAGCCATGTCAGAGTTAGAATTCGATGCGTTGGGACTTGATTCTACATTCCAAATGACAATTCGTGGATTAAAATTAAAACAAAAAATCATCGAAATACCTGGAAATGAAGGAGAACGAATTGGAGGTGAACGTAAAATAAATTCATTTCGCACGGGTGCATTATTAGGAAGAAGATTATTAAAAGAATTAACGACTAAAAAATAGTAGTAAATTAATACTTTGAAAAATTGATTTATAGATGAACCAAAAGAAAAAAATTCTCATTCTCATTATTCTTTTCTCATTGTTAATTTTATCAATAATCGCTAGTTCTAATCCCAGATTAGTAGATCGAGCTCTGTACAGAATAGGCATTCAAGAACAAGTTTGTTTTTCAGATCCTAAAGTAAATCAAATTCAAGATGAAATAAATTTTGTATTTGCAGGAGATTTTGGTATTAATGAAACTTCATTGGATATATTAAATAATATTAAATCAGTTAAACCTGAAATTATTCTATTTACAGGTGATCTAGGACAAGGAACATATGATGAATGGGTAGAATTATCGAGTGTTTTAGAAAATGAAAATATTTACACAGTATTAGGCGATGCAGAAGATGAAATTGAAAATGGTGAAAATTATTTAAAACATTATGGATTAGAAAATGATTATTATTCATTTAATTATAAAAATATTCATTTTCTAGGAATATCTACAAAGATCGGCAATATTTCTGATGACCATAAACAATTAGAATTCATTAAAAATGATTTAAAAAGAAATTACCATGACTCAGAAATAGATTGGACTATTGTTTTTATGCATATGCCTATGTATACCAGTCGAGATTTAGATCTAGAATCAGTATCGGATGTTAGAAATGAATTACAACCTATTTTTGATCTTTACGATGTTAATTTAGTGATTAATGGGCATAAACACGCTTATGAAAGAAGTGTTCCTTTGACTCATAATAGTATCGAAACTGATTTGCCGAGTTGTGTTTATGAAAAATATGAAGGGCAAATCTACATAACGGCAGGAACTGGCGGACACAGTCATTCACCATTTACAGAAAAAGAATCATGGTCTGTCATTCAAAATGACAATGATTATGGGTTTTTGAACATGAAACTACTAAATGATGGTAACATACTTTATCTAGAATTTGTGAGTAATAATGGAAAAATAATGGACACGGTCAAAATTTATTTTGATAGTATTGAGGGGTAAATTGAGAAGATGATCATATTATCACAAAATTTGACAAATTATAATTTGCCAATTCCAGATGATGCAATTTTTAGAGTTAATTTAGCCTGGTGCGATAGTATTGAGGAATTAAATAAAATATTGGAAAAGCATGAAAATACGCCTATTTTTCTAGATTTACCAATTAAAAGAATCAAGCCTCCAAACAATAAATACAATATAGAAGATCTAATTCCAATAATTAATTCGCATAAACAAATTCGCTACTTTGCAATATCAAATGTTGAATCTGGAGATGATTTGAAAAAATATGTTGAGATATTACCTGATGGTTTAACAATCATACCAAAAATTGAAAGTATCAAGGCAGTTAATAATTTAGAAAGTATATTTTCAACTTTAAATGATGGCGAAAAAATCTTTATGCTAGATCATGATGATCTTTTTTCCAATATAATCAAAAACAATGAATCAGAATCGAATTTTAAAGATTATATCAAAACGTTAAATGAGTTTTGTGAAAAAAAGGGAGTTAAATTACTTAGAACTGTCGGGGTAGTATTTAATGACGATGAAAAACGTGTTTCACAATACGTAAAATAGATTCTTTAATGATGCTAAAAAAAATTTATTGGAATTATTTCAAACGAAATATTTCTGGGATAACGGCCTCTCTTAGAGTTCTTCCTAATTTTATCATAATTGGTTCAATGAAATCAGGTACGACATCATTATACTATAACATTTGTCAGCACCCATGTGTATTAAAGGCAGCATATGATGAGATTGGGTTTTTTGATAGTAATTATCATCTTGGATTAAACTGGTATAGATCAATGTTTCCAACAAAAAAGAAAATGAGAGAAGTTGAAATTAAGGAAGGGGTTTCAATAACTGGGGAAGACACACCGTTTTACTTTTGGAATCCGTTATCAGCAAAAAGAATTCTAGAATTACTTCCAAATATAAAATTAATTTCAATTTTACGTAATCCAATTGACAGAGCGTATTCAGAATATCAGGACCTAGCAATTACAGATACAAATTTTCCATCTTTTGAAGAAATGATAGAGGAAGAAATAGAAACAAGAACATATGATGAATTAATTATAACAGAAGAAAATTTTGAAACTTTTAATCAAAAAAAATCTTATCTCCTCAAAGGAATTTATGTGGATCAATTAAAAATTTGGAACAGTTTATTTGCAAAAAAACAAATTTTAACATTATCTAGTGAAGATTTAAAATTAAATCCTCAGAAAACTCTGAAAACAATATTTGAATTTCTTAAGTTATCAAATTATAAAATTGAAACACCACAATATAAAAAACAAAAAAAATATGTAGCAATGAACCCAGAAACTAGGGAAAAATTAATAGAATTCTATAAACCTCATAATGAGAGATTGTTTAAATTTATTGGGAAGAAATTTGATTGGGATAGATAAAAATTGAATAGAAAAAATGCCATGGAATTTATTGCAAAAAATGTATCATCCAACGAGCCAATAATCGCAGCGAATGGTTTCA
>NZYH01000051.1 GCA_002697825.1 Nitrospina sp.
TAGAAGGGTACGGTATATAAGGATTTTACCGGGTCGACTCTCGGAGGCTCGCCGTTAAAAAACCATTTCCATGTGAATGGATACTTTTCTGCCAGTTTAGTTGGATAGGTTTGCGGTCTGAGACCCCAGCTAGGTTCGAAAAATATTTCTCTTCCCAGTTCGCCCTCCAATAAAGTGAAGGACTGGTTACCGACCCGTACTTCTCTCTCGATGGGGGGTCTTCTTATACCGACGCAGTTGGTGAACGGAAAGGCGATAGGATCGTCAAAGACGGTGACCTTGTAAAGATAACCGTCTTGCGCGGTGATGGCAACTTTTTGCTGTTGACTGAAGTGACGTACTGGTGGATGTTTTTGTGGTGTCCAGGTAACTTCGTTTGAGGTTTGTGGATCCATGAATACGGTTTTGATGTTTTTACCATCTGGTCCTTTTGGTTCAAAGAAAGCTGAAAAAATATTGAAAGCTTCTTTGGAAGGGTAGGTCGGTAAGCCGCGATACCTCAAGGGTGGCAATTCTTCTTCTCGTGACTGGTCGTTATAAATTCCCCAGATAAACTCAAAGACGGCTCCACCTGTTCCAGGCAGAGTAGACTGAAAGAGTTCCACGACAGGGATAAGATCGAGTTTTGCCCAGTTGACCTGAAACATGAAGCTTATGAAAATTGATTTATCGAAGTTGCCATCATGCAGGGCGTAAAGCCCATCCTTGGTAAGGCGGATATCGTATTTTCCATCTCCCTGATGAAGCATGTGGTTATCGTCATAAAAATATTTTACTTCTGATGTGGGCACTCGCCAGGCTTCAGCGGCTTTTTCGCGTAAATCATCCAGGGTCATGGTTTCCCAGCCTTCGTGAGGGCTGATATCAACTTGTGTTGTAAAAGTTTTAGCGCGAGGTTTGATGCCCACCCATTGCTTGCAATCGAGTTGCATACGGGCGAGAGACAACACGGTTTCGTTCGTTGTTTCATCCTGAGTCCACAAAGCTTCATGGAGAGGCGTCCCTTCAGGATCTGTGCAAAGAAAACGTCGACCTTCTTCGTTATAAAAGNCGATATGTTTTGTAGGGAAAANTTTTATCCGNGTNTTGGCGNTNGTNGGNGAATCGTTTTCAAACCAGAGTTCACANTCGTTTTTTTCTTCGACCTTCAGGNTGGGAATCATTTTNTCCAGTTTTTCNGCAAAGGATAANTTGCTNGCGAAAATCAANGANCCTTCCTGAGTCAATGCCTGAANAATTTTTTCAACTTTAGTCACAAACTACCCCTTATATTTNGTTTGATTTATTCACNCTAGATTTNAAAANAACCGNCNCCTTTTTTTNAAAGGGTTNNCCCNTCACACAANGCATTTGCAAAGANGTGATTATAGTGAGCCTAATTCCAGTCTGTCAACCAAAGTAGATTTTCTTTATGAATACNGTAAAAACAGGATANTTTGCAACCTTGTGGAATGATTGACAGCAGCCTCTTAGAACTTTATAATTCTTCTACACGCATATTATTAAATAACTCATTTATCTAGAATTACTTAGTTGATAGCTAGGTTGTCTATTGTCTAATTTCTTTTTTGTTTATTGGCAAAAAACAGGTTCTTAATACAAATTTGTTGAAAAATTTTAAAGGTGNTACCCGGTTATGAGTGAAGGTAGAAAATTAGAGAAGCTNGGTTACGAGAATTTGCAAAAAAATAAAATTCAGGAAGCGGAATCCAATTTCCTGAATGCTTTAAAGGAAATGGAAAAAGAAGGCGATGATAGTGGTCAGGCTTATGTGCTTGGAAATTTAGGAAATATTTGTTTTCAAAGCAAACAATTTGATAAGGCTGAAGAGTTTTATTCCCGTTCGCTGACTTTTATGGAAAAGNTGAAAGATGCCAAAGGCATAGAAAGCTCANTGGGTAACNTGGGNAGTGTTTATTTTTACAAGGGGAGCTTNGATAAGGCAGAAGAAAACTACCAAAAAGCCATGGATATTATGGTGGAAGCCAATGACCCTCTGGGACAAGGTATCTATAGTGAGTACCTCGGTAACATCTTTTTAAAAAAAGAAGAGGCAGAAAAGGCTATNGAATATTACGAGAAGGCCAAAGAGTTCATGACTGCCGCCAAGCAAGATGAAAGAAAAATCAAACAACTNGATGATCGTATCGAATCCATTAAAANATCTCCTCTCTATTTAAAGAAAAACGAAGAGGCACTTGCTGCCAGCGTCGAGTCACTTGTCTCCACTGGACAAAAAACCAAGGCCATTGCCAAACTGCAGGAATTGGAAGAAATATACTTTCAGTGGAAGCGTATGGATAAGGTNGTTGAAACCATAAAGAAAACCACACATCTCTTAGAAGAGCTGGATGACAAGGCATCGGCGGGCGTCTGTTATGCCAATCTAGCGGGCATCTATTTGCAAATGGCCGCTGAAGGGCAGGAAGATAAGACCAATGAAGCCGAGACTTATTTCAAAAAAGCTTTAGAAGCCATTGGCGACTCTGATAAACGAAGAAACTCTTATCTTTTAGGTAGCCTCGGAAATATTTATCTAAATAAAAACAAACTGGAACTGGCCTGGGAAAACTTTGAAAAATCCCTAAAGGCTATGCAGGAGTTGGGAGATGGTCTTGGAGAAGCGCGTGGTTATGCCAATTTGGGTAATGTGCGTGCCTTGCAGAAAAACTGGGATGCAGCTGAAGAGCAGTATCTNNGGTCATTGGAACTTATGGANAAAAATGAAAATCGACCAGGTATTGCNCAGCAATGTGAATCACTAGGAGATGTCTATCTNAAAAAAGAGGATTTTGATAAGGCGGAAGATCATTTCATGCGTGCCAGCGACCTTTATGAGGAGATGAAAGAACAGGCAAGTATTCAGGAGGTGCAGGANAAATTGATGTTTATCTTTTCACAACCGAAATATCTTGAGAACCGAAAGCAAGCGCTTCGTGAAGGTTTAAAAAAACCAGAAGCTGAAAAAGACCCGAAGCTCAAACTAATGCTGTTGAAAGATTTGGGTAATGTCCTGTTCATGTCTAGTGACTGGGATGAGGCTGTAGAAGTCGCTAAGGAGACCATTGCATTACATGAAAAGTCGGAGGATAAGGTAGCTCTTGGTGGTGCTTACGGAAATTTGGGAAGTATTTTAATGGAGAAGCAAGAATTTAAAGAAGCTGAAGAAAATTTTGCAAAATCTATAAAGATCAAAGAAGAGTCGGATAACCAGAGCGGCCTTAAAGAATTGTATGCCAGCTATTTGAATGTNCTAATTCTCGCAGGCAAAATGGATAAGGCTGAAAAGCTAGTNACAAAATCGTTGAAGATTAATCAGNGNGCAAACAATGTTCAGGGTCTAGTTGCTGACTATCGCAACCTGGGTAATATCTCTTTGCAGAAAAAAGACTGGTCGGGTGCTGAGAAAAATTATCTTGATGCTTTGGAGTTAAATACTAAGGCAGAAAATAAACCGGAAATGGCAGAGGATAATCGCAATCAATATAATCTGTATTTACAAAAAGAAGATTGGGGAAATGCTGAAAAATATGCTTTGAGATCTTTTGAAATCGCTGAGGAAATTAAAGATGTTCAAAATATATTGGCTGATAGCCGGATACTGGCAAAAATTTATGTTGAAAAGAAAGAGAGAGCCAACCAGGAAAAATTTTATAACAAAGCTCTTGAGATATCTCAGCAACTTAATGATCCAAAGGAAATTTGNGCGGACCTCAGGAACCTTGGAAAATTTAATATGGAACGGGGTTATCGGGAAAAAGCTAGTGAAGGCTTCCAAAGATCCTTTGAAATTTCAAACAAGTTAAATGATAAAACAGAAATTGCTGAAGATTATCGGAATCTCGGTAATCTTGCTTTTAGTAATGGGAAAAGACAAGAAGCAGAANAACTTTACTTAAAGGCTCTTAAGCTTACCCAAGAGGCGGGTGACATAAGAGGGGTAGGTCAGGATTTGACCTATTTAGGAAACCTGAAGTTTAAGGACCTAAAATATGATGATGCGGAAACATATTTTGGGCAGGCTGCTGAATGTTTTCGAGAAATCAAAAGTTGGTCGAACTTAATCCAGTTCAATATGACAGTAGCGCGAATGCAGATACTTGTGGGCCGGTTTGATGAGTTTGACAAATATTTAAAAGATGCAAGAGAAGTTGCAAGGGACCTTGGTGATCCGGAGCCAATCATGGAAGCGATCAAAGCCATGGAGAAGATGAAGGATGAGATTGACAAAAAATAAGTGATTAGGATTAGAAACCTTGAATCNTATACCCTTATTTCTTCTNTTTGAGGNAATAATCTGGTGCTTGCTAAACAAAAGGTATAAAATGAGGTAAATTTAGTTGTAAGGTTTTAAAAAAAGCTAGTGCGCTTAGGCACTAACGCAGGAGAGCTTTTGGAAAAGGCTACTTAAATTAAAAAGCACGGGTTTTTTCAGCGTAACTCCTAAAAAATAAAGGACTTTTGTCTTGACATAAGCCTTTAAAAGGAGCTAAATTACCCTATTCAATATTTCTTAAAAAAGATCGGTTCAAGCCCTTTGAAAATTGATAAGCTTGAGCTTTTACAATGATTTGACTTTATGAAAGTAAGTTATAGTCCNCAATTAATGGAAGAGTCGGTTTTCCGGCATCTTAATCATTTAGAACGGTCGGGTTATCGTGCAGATTATGATGAATTTCATTCCCTTGCCGATCCTATATATGAACTCCCCGAAGATGANCGGGAAATAGCCTTTGAAAAAGTTAATCGTTTATTNTTCCTTGAAAAGTTAAAGCTGGGAGACCACGTTCTTAGAGCNTTGGAGGCAGTTGGGCTTATTCCAAAAAGGAAACGAACCTCAAAAAAATCTGCATTATTGCAGGAAAACAAGGANGAGCAGCCAGAGGAGCTGCAAGAGCCAGTTGAAACTGACGAAGTTGAAGAGATCGAAAGCGATACGGAAGTTGCTGCTACTGAGGAAGATGCTCTAGAGGCNNCANAAGAAGATGCTTTAGAGCCCCCAGAAGAAGATGACGGCCAGATCTCCTATGACCTCGCGAGAGAATTTGAAGAGCGTATTAGAGAAGTAACTATAAAAAGGGCGATTAATAAAGTGGACGAAGGCTCCAATGTATTAAACCGAGTCTCTGGAAATCCAATAATTGAAATGAGGGTTCTGGCAAGTCGTTTTAGCAACCCCGAAGAAGCTCTGGATCTTGACGCTTTCTTGATTCAGGAGTTCATGCATGCCAAGGATATGGTTGACCCAGAGTTTGACTACGAGGATGCGTTTATTCCTGGGAACCCTTCGGTAAAAAATCTTATTACATCGCGATTTAGGCTTTTATGGAATATGTATGTTGATGCGCGGTTAGCTCGTATCGGTGTAGTGTCCGTGATTCCCAAAGAAGGTCGCTTTCGGGAATTTGACAATTTTTACAGGAAAATTCCTGACAAGCAGCGACGTGGTATATTTGAAGGTATATGGATGACAGATAAGTTCACTCATGAAGAACTTTTGTCCATGGCCACGGATCTCGACACCTTGATGAGCAAGTATGTTGACCCTGGAGAAATAACAGAAGAAGAGCGAGACTTTATTCACCTTCAGGGATCTCCGTGCCCATTATGCAAGTTTCCAACTTATAACTGGGTGGATGATCCTGAAAGCATTTGTGATGAGATGGTCATCGAAGCCATTCAAATTGATTTTCCTGATTGGGAAAGCAAAGATGGGGGCTGCGATCGATGTATTGAGGTTTACGAATTACGAGCCGGTGTGGGTTAACCATTGCGGTCCGAATCAATTCGGAGATTAGGCGTTTTGTTTAATGCGTCAAGGTTTCCGAAAAAATATGGAGATTAAGAAAAATGGGAGATATTACTCAAGCTAAAGCAAGTGACCCAATGCTCGCGGTGCTTGGTCAGACCGGAACCTTGGAGGAGTTGAAAGAAGAGCGCATATCTTTGCAACTTGCAAGAGGTCGTTGTTACGATATTCTTTCTAGTGCATTCAGTTATCCGTGGAATCGAAAATTTTTTCGGCCTAAGTCCTTGCTTGAGCCCATGGATATTGCACTCGTTGACGAAGAAGACTGGAATCATGTTAAGTCTATCATCGAGGGGTTTGATAAATTTCTGCCTAAAATGACGGTTAAGCAGGTACAGCAAGAGTATGTGAGGGTATTTGGGCATGCTGTTTCCATGGAGTGCCCTCCTTATGAAATGCAATATGGTACAGAGGGCGGTATTCAGTCACAAACCGATGTTTTGATCCAATTAGGTGGATTTTATGAAACTTTTGGATTCGAACAACCTCGTAACCGAACTAAGGAAAGAGTCGACCATCTTTCTATCGAATTAGCTTTCATGTTTTTTATGTGTTTCAGAACTGCCTATGGAATTCAAAATGGACATGAGGAACGTAATGTTAATGTGTTGACCAGCAGTATGAAGAAATTCATGCGAAATCATATAGGCCGTTGGGGCCCCTTGTTTTGCATATTTACAGCGCGAAAAGCAGAGCGCGGACTTTACAAAGATATTGTTGATATTTTGGCGATTTTTCTAAGAAATGAAAACCTTTTATTGGATATCAAGCCTGTGAAAGTTGAAGAGCCTGAATATCGCTCCTTATCTTACAGTATGGAAAATGATTTGATTGCCAACGCACCCTCAGAGTGTGAACCTAGGTAATAGAGTTTTTCTAACGCTGTAAAATGGTTTTAAAAAATATATCAATCTTTATTTTTTGCCCAGAATTGAGTTTTTTAACTTAATCTCTGGGCTTTTTTATGTGAGCCCATTTTGCTCCTATAAATATGGGTGGCCAATTAATTTTATTTTAAAATCCTCTATCTTTAAAAAAGCATCTAAATATTAAACTTTGCACATTTATTTAGATTAAATATCCGGATTGGGTAAATAATTTAAAAAATTTGAAAGGTTTGGATAATTGAAATGGTTTAATCTTTTCAACCCTCAAACCTCTTAATCTTAAACGTAAATTTAGTGCATTTGGTTGAGAAAAAATTAGGAATAAGGTTATATAGTAATTCAAAATTTCTCGTGAATAAGCTAAGTAGGTTATAGATGTTTGTTTATGATCCCATGACACAGGGAATTGAACTTCTCGCACAGCGTGAATTACAAAGTGCGGAGATTTTATTTTTGAATGTGGTCAATGATCCTTATTCTCAGCCCGAAGAGACAAAAAGAGCTAAAAANTTTTTAAACGAAATACGAGCTTGTCAAAANGGCGATANGAAGCTTGATTTCGAGGTATACAANAAACTCGTTAAGAAGTNGATCNTTTCTCTGGATTATGTTGACGAGCTACTTTCCGAAGTTTATTTTTCGGGNGCAATTTCCTACCAAGATTTTGATTTGCAATTCTCGTCTAAAATCCCCACTTTGGTTAGTCGCTTGAAGCAAATAAAAATAAGCGATATTTCTGGGCGTGATAATTTATTTAAAAAGATGGAAAAGAGTAGTTTGCGGCGTGTTAAAAAAGAGTTGAAAGAAAAAGGTAAACATTCAAGCCCAGGTCAGATTTTTGATCCCTTTCGTTGGAAAACGATATACAGAAAATTTATAGAGCAGATTAACCCAGTGCTTCTTGAGCGGCATTTAGAATTGCTNGATTATATTCTCGCTACAGGTGAAATTCAACTGCTNGATGACCCGAAACTTTCNGTTTCTACTCCTAANCACAACTGGATCATCNAATCTACACTCAATAACGAATGGTATTTATTGCGNAGCTATTTTTTTAAGGCCCGATCTGAAACTCAATTTCAGTTTAAGAAAAAAGAAGGNACTAGAAAATATTGGGAAGAAGTTAAATATAAAAAAATAAAGATTTTCGAAGCTTGTAAATTCAGCGAAATTGATATCCAAAAATTTCTATTTATTGANAAATTAAATTATAAAACACTTGAAGAAATTTATAAATACTCTCAGGNGTTGGGNATGGAATTGATGCCTAGAGATGTGAGCCTAGCGCTAAGNGGAATAGANAAGTCTAAGGATCATATTAAAGAACGTGCNGGGTTTTTAATNGGGAGNCGCAAGNNTTTTCAAGNAGCATTAATAGATCTTGGTTTTTCANAGGCCAATGCNTATATNGTTGCTAAACAGGCNAAGCGTTCTAATAACCATCAAATAAGTAAGGCCTTTCGGCAATCGTTACAATTNACAAGTGATGAAATTTTTTGGTACCGCATTCCTCCAAATTGTCAAAAGATTAAAGCTGATATCGAAGCTCAATGCGTAAAACACTTGAGCACGGTTCGTGTTCATTTATTTGAGAGAGGGAGATTGAATAAGTTGTTACTAAAGGCAGGAAAAGCCTTGATACGCAAATATCTTGAGAAAATTTATGGCGATAAGGTCTCGGAGTTGCATTGTTATTTTCGATTGGAAACCATCCATCAATATTACAAACTAAAGTTTTTTGAATATAACCATAGTCAGATACCCAGTGTTTCAGAGTTGATTAAGGTAAGTCGAAAACAATTTCAGTCTACTGTATTGTCAGGCTATAAAACTTTTTTGCAGAAAAAACGGATAGATATTCCTTCTNCTNTATACAATGCTATAGCTNTNCATAAGTCTGGGACAGGTTGGGAAGATTCCTACACTACACCCGAAGAAAAATTGCTTTTACGTTTTTGGTTTCTAATGGATCACGGAGTTNCNGTNAACCAAAAAANAATAAATNCAGGTGTTTTGAAACCAGGGNAAGATATTTGGGGNTTTGTGAAAGGTCAGGGAGAGGANTGCAATAGTTGATTCATTCTGTTTTGCATGTCCTTTANGGGCATTAAATCACCTTTTTTCGAGGCAGCAGCAATTCCTTTTTTGTATACGTCGATAGCTTTTTTNTTTTCGGATAATTTCTCTAGAGTTTTTCCCAGCAATAGATAGGCCGCTGAGTAGTCTTTATATTTTTCGACTACGGTGGTGAGGGGTCCGAGACCTTCTTCATATCGACCCGTTTCCAAGTAGATAGATCCTAGTCCAAAATTTGCTACCTGATCTACAGGGTCTATTTCTAAAACTTTTTTGAACATTCCAATCTTTTCTTCCATTTCCTTTTTTTTCTGTTCTTCTGCTTTTTTCTTAAGTTTCTTGGCCATGTTTTTTTCCACGGCCTGTTCGAATTGTAAAGCAGTAGCCTCACCTTTCTCATTTTCTGCGTCTTCAATCCTACCTTGTTTCATGTAATAAACTGATAGGTTGGTGTGCGCCATGATTTCTTGCGGGTTGATCTCTACTAAGCGCTTCATAAGAGCAATGGCCTCGTCAAGCTTATCCTGCTTTGAAAGGAAAACTCCTAGCGCCTCATAAGCCTCTGCATGCTTAGGNTATATGTCTATAGCTTCCCTTAAAATGGTAATGGGCTTGTCCAAGTTNTCTTGTTCTTTATATATTTTAAGCGCTTCATTCAAGAGTTTCTTTGAATGCTCTTTTCTTGTGGGTGCTTGATAAAAAGGTANAAGNCAGGTTTTAGTTTTGNAGGGACGTTTATCNATAATNACATCCATTTCTATATCTGGGCTNCGATGATCTTTATGGAGATAGGCTAGGGCAATGATTTTGCCAACTGAGGGAGAACGGATGGAGCTTTTAGTAATTCCTATTTTTTTTTCTTTAAAAAAGATCGATCCGTTCATTGGGGGTGACACTGGTCCTTCAAATGTTAATCCCATTAAGGCAAAGTTAGGTGCGCCATAGGTCTTAATCCGCGCAATAACTTCTTGGCCTATATAACAGCCTTTATTATAGCTCACAGAAGAGTGCTCCAAGCCTGTTTCAGGAAGGATATTNTTACTGTCCATATCTTTTCCGAAGACTGGAATTCCAGCTTCAATTCTTAAAGTTTCTTGGGCNTGCGCACTTATTTCTAAGGGNTGGATTTCTGTGTTCGCAAATAAAANTTTTTGTAAAAAATCTTCTTTTATANTAGGAGANAAGCAAAGCACGAAACCCTCTTCACCAGTNAAAGATTTTTTGATAAGNGTTATTTTTTTTCCATCCAATTCTAACTGNAATATNGCATTCGGTTTCTCGGGTAAAGCTGTGAAAAGTTTTTCTAGTACTAGAATGCTTTTAGGACCTTGAAGGGCTAATAAAACTTGGTCGATGACTTCGAAAGTTACATCTTCGCGGAAATGATAAGATTCAAGGTGATTGTATAAAGTTTGTGATTCCTCTGATAGCAGACAGGCTTCATTTGCAGAGTTGCGGTGGATGGAGAAATTAGCAATTAAGCGTGCTTGGCGGTCTGTTACTGCACTGGCCTGTCCCTCACCTACGTTTAACTGAAGCGCGTCATTGGTGGTCTGAGTTTGCAGAAAAGAGAAAGTTTCCTTTCCTTTGGCAGTGAGGATGCTCCATCCATCCAAAAAGAAAAAACCACAATTGTTTCTGACTTGGTCAATTTCTTTATTAGTTTCAGTAGCTATTTGCATAATTCAAAAAAAAACGCATCCACAAGGGATGCGCGCATTTACCTAAACGGTTAAGGCCATGGCCTGAGTAATTTGAAATACGAATTTTATCAGGTGATAGAAAAAGACTCTCCGCAACCACACGTTGAGGTTGCGTTGGGATTGACAAAAACAAATCCTTTTCCTTGTAATCCATCCTGATAATCCAGTGCCATTCCTTTGAGATAAATCATACTTTTGGCATCCATGTAGACATTAAAGCCTTCATGTTGAATAATCGTATCACCTTCCTCTTTCGGGGTAAATTGCAGATCATAAGATAACCCTGAGCAACCCCCACCTTTAACTGCCAGTCGCAATCCAATTTCAGGATTATTTTCTGCTTTAACCAGTTTTATGACTTCTTCGCTGGCTTTCGGTGTTATTTTTACAAAATCAGTAGCTACTGTCATTAAATTCTCCCTTAAATTAACTCTTTGACCTTTAAGCAATACATAGCTTCACGTATTCCTAGATTATACTTAAATTTGGTTTATTTCGTCAAATATTGAAACCATATAGTAATTCAGGACACGAAAAGGGCTTTAAATTTAGTATCTATAATAATTTAGCCATATTTTTGACTAGACGTTCT
>NZYH01000052.1 GCA_002697825.1 Nitrospina sp.
AATTTGCGGCAAGAATTGGGAAACCCCAGTCGTCCTTCATTGTTGGGTTACCATCACCACGGCCTTCCCCGCCATGGCACTCCCAGCATTTGTTTTTAATAAAGATCTCTTTACCTGCATCGATATGTTCTTGAGGAACTCCTAGATGGTAGGGCCCTTTAGTTGCAGTCCAAGGCGCATCTCCGAGAGGCCCTTTGCCGTAATCAGCTGCAATCCCCGGGACCGATGAACTTGCAGTAGCAGCTCCACCTAATACATTATTGACTTCCTCGTCTTCGTCATCCCATTCTCGATCCTGCACCAAACTTTTGACGAATTGAACAACCGCGAGGATTTCGTCCTCAGACAGGAACTCACCCCAAGCCGGCATTGCCGAACCTTGAAGCCCGTTCTTTACTGTATTGATAAGATTTATATCCAAGGGAAGTTCACCTGAGTCTGTCCAGCGAATTTTAAAAGTTCCTTGGATAAAGTTTCTGGGCCTAGTGTACAATCTCTCTGCGGAAGGTCCATCACCTCCACCTTCCACACCGTGACACCAGACACAGCGTTTAAAATAAACCTTCTTTCCCTTTTCCAGCATGTCTTTATTGACCGGTGTAGGTGCTCCGGCTAAAGCCGTCCCCGGTATCGCGATCAAAGCTACTGCCAGAAAAGATAAAATCAGGCGTTTTAGATAGTTAATGTTCTTTGTCATGGCTATTTCCATATGTTTAGGTTTAGTAACCGTTTAAGTTCAAGTTATTCTCCACCACCAGAGGTAGAACCTTCAGTACCAAATGTTCTTGGATGCCAGCCTGTGTACCAGTACTCAAACAAGATGACCTTCCAGATTTCTTCAGTTTTCAAATGCTCTTCCCATGGAGGCATTGCTGATGACCAAGGGGTAGATTCATTAGGTAGACCTGGTCCGCCTTTTGACACCCGCCAGAACAGAAACGCTTCCTGTAACATCGCGATGGTACCTGGATCAATGAAGTTAGCCGGTGTGGGATTAAACGCATGTGAGAACATTCCCAAACCATTTAACTGATCACCATGACAGTAATGGCAGTTTTGAAAGAAAATTGTACCGCCTTCCGTCACATACTTCATGTACTCTTGCTTGTCCGCATCCAGAAACGGGAAACTATCTTTATAGTTATCCTGTTCATCAATACGGAAAGGGTTGTTCGTTGATTCCAGGGGGTAAGTTTTGCCATGCACTTTCGTGGTAGCAGGAGGAGCAGGATGAACCGTCCTCAACTCAACCGGTTCCTGAAAACTCGGATAAATCGTGTTGTAGGTTGCAAAGCCAACAAGAATTGGCATCGCTGTGAACACAATTATTCTAGCCAATTTGTACTCACCTACAATTGTTTTAACAATCGGTTTCCTAAATTCCCGAAANGTCTCCGGATCCTGACTAATATAAAGAAAGGTTCCAATGGACCACATTACCATATACGTAATAAACAGAGTCCAGGGAATGTGCGGAGACAAAACATGTTCGTAAAAATAGAAACCTATGCACCAGACAAATAGGCCCTTCAGTGATATCGGGGGACTGAGCCTGAGCATTAGATGTGCGATGATCAGATACGCTACAAACAACAAAAAGTAAACGTATCTGTTAAGAATCCAGCCGACCTCCTTCGGTGTAAAGATAGGAAAAATAGCGTTATGAAACACCGCCAGGCCGACAACAAATACCAAAAAGCTTAATAGAGTCTTATTCACTGTTGTCTCCTATGTTAACCGCCAGCCGGGGGCTCGGTCTGACTAATAAAATTTACAAGCTTATCAAGAGCCTTCACTGAAAGCTGCTGTGAGAAGGTTGTAGGCATTAAACCATCCGGATAAGATTCTCCGGCTTCCTCATTAAAAACTACATAACACCCAGGACATAAAATTGATTCTTGCACATATTCCTTGGTATTAGTTGCCTTACCTTTATAATTNGGGTCCTTGATCCTCTTTGGCGCATTGATCTTCTCATGCAGCTTTGGACCTAATTCCCCAAGAGCTCCCTCAACACCAGGGATAGTGTGGCATAGCGGGCAACCCAGCTTGTTGATCATGGCTTGAATATCTTCTTCGCCAGTCACAAAAACAGGACCCTCNTCATCACTNTCTTCCTCGGCTACAGGAGCCTCCCCACTATTACCTGCATCATCCTGAGGCAATGGAACNGTTACTGTTNCAAATTCACCAGGNGTNTCTTTNGANTGAAGATAGGCAATNACCGCGTGTACCTCGGTACGGCTCAGACTGATCGGTGGCTTGGTGATAACAGGCATTGGGCTTTTTGTATCATTAGCCTTACCATAACCTTCTACCACGTAGCAAGTCGGACACATTAGGGACTCACGAATGTAGTCNTCACCCGTCATTTCTTCCGGTCCATGCTGGCGCCTATATTCTTCCGGGATCTGATCATATGCACCCTTAACAATTCCCGCAGCAGGTTCTGTTTCACCTACGGCTACTGGACTTGTCTTATACCTTTCTTCTTTCACCCGGTCGTGACTTCTTTTTTCAACCCCAAAAAGGTTTGGACAACGACCAATATTATTACCCGCTTCAAAAGTATGACATAAAGGGCACTGACCCTTACCAATTGCCTTTTGACCGGCTACCTGCTTCGCNCCAAAAATAATCACGCGACCCATTTCGGTAAATTCTTCCATGGTGAGATCACCAACAACCGCCGCTTCTTTGGGCGGTGGGTCAGATCGCTGTTGGGGCAACCAGTTGGTGTATCCCGCAAGCAGCACCGANATNGTAGTATAAAAGAAAAANGCTCTAATAATCGGTGCCGACTGCCTTTCAATTTTATTACTCTTGAAGAAAACTCCCCAAATAATCAATAGGAGGATTATGGTCCAAAGATAAGTCGAAAAGAAGAACATCAACTGATCTCTTTGTACAAGGCTGAACATATGAACAGTCATCATAAAACAGGTGATGGCGAACACACCGAAAATACCACCCCAAAGAGGGGTATTCAAGCCGCCCCTCTCCCTACAATGCTGGATAACATTGCCGAACACGTAGACACCAAATAAGGCAAATATTATCGACAGAAATGAAAATAATATGTCGTGCTGCTCTGGTAACATTTTTCCCTCTCTCCTATACCCTCAGATTAAATCTGGGTTGAGCGCCACCAAATTCAGGAGGAGCACNCAACCCAGAAAGATAAGTGTTATTGTTGTTGTTGCGCTGGAACCGGTACTCCTTCAGGAGCCTTAGCCGGAGATTTCTTGGCTGTNAGGCTACCCACCCAGAAAACCACAACAAATTGAGTCCANACGAACAAGGCATTAAANGTAAGCATCTTACCTGCCTCACCGATGGTCAACGTGTAAGCATCTGGAGAGTTATCGCGAACAACTTCCGTTACATGCCAGAACAAACGCACGGCGGAACGGATATATCCCATTAGACCCATCAACCAAGTAAAGGAAATCGCCAANAGNAAAATAGCGTATGTCCCAACCTTNGATTGGGTTCCCCATTGAATATCTCCATAAGATTCAGAATCTTTAAACATGGAAATATTGATGGCGGTACCCGCAAATAGGGTCGTAAGAGTTGATGTTACCTGAGGCACGGACAGTCCAACCCGCTGGTTAGCAGGCAAGAAATAACCATACACNCCGAGGAAGATGATATTGGCAGCGGCACCAACGAAGATTGCCGTTATCCAGCAGTTTCCTACGGTTGCCCAAGGAACATTGATCTTCTTGTTTGCTCTCTGATAAAGGAGAAAACAGAGGACGGTACAGGTGATCATCAGGTTAACCGCTGTNTTCNTCGCCGNCATTACACCAAAGTNNCCCACTACCGGATGCTGNGCNCCACCCATCTCCTTCAATTCAGCGGGAGTCATAACGATAGTGTGCGGCGTCATCCACATAGTGAAACAGCAGATTAAGAGCAGAACCATGTACTTACAATACTTCATATATCGATGTGATCCCTTGACCCTCGACATACCGTTATGCAAATACGAATTCGCTCCAAAGAACAGAAGGCCGATCATTACAGCNTGAATNATGAACAACCAAGCCATGATCCCACCCATCAGAGTGATACCCATCTGTTGNCGGAANGCATAAACNTCTTTCATCAACCAGTAACCCGCAAACGGAAGCGGGATCAAACCAAAGATCGCGATGAACATAGCAACATAACAAACCCAGTCGTAATGCGCGCGTTCTTCTTCGGTTTGAGCTGTTAAATAATGGTATGCAGCATAAGCACCAACTATTCCACCACCGAAAACGATGTTTCCAAGAATACGATGTACCCCCACAGGGTTCCAAAGGGTAGAGTGAATTACGTGCCATATATTACCTAGGAACCGGCCCTCTGAATCAATTCCACCAGGGGCTTGCATAAATGTTGCCCAGGAATTGGCCAGATACATCAAAACCGTCCCAATGAGATTGAGAAGAACAGAGAGACTACAGTGGATCCATTTCAGGAACTTGTCATCCTTCATCTTGTCCCAACCATAATAGTAAACATAAAGAACACCCGATTCCGCAAGGAACATCAACGCATAAACATGCATTACAGGGCGGAATATACCTGCCATGTATTTGAAGAAACCCGGGAATAAAGTGATAAACGTGAATAGTAGAACACCACCCAAGATAGCGGTCCATGAATAGGCGGTCAGACTGACCTTCATCAGGTCATGCGCTAACCGGTCATACTTCTCAGACATTACAGGATCTTCTTCTTTAGTTCGGATTCCGATGAACTCAATAATCATACAGAAAATCGGAACCGCCAGAACAAAACTACCAAAGTAGAGATGCTGTTGATTTGCCACCCAAAGAATCATTCTGCTGGGAGCAAACTCATAATTGTTATAGTCCGACTCACCCAGTTCAGGTGCCGGAAAACCACTCACCGGTCCTTTAAGCGGATTACCTTCCCAATCCTTATAGAAAACGTCTTGGCTCCACTCAATTTCCGGTTCGCCTTCGCCTTCAGCGACCTCTTCTGCCTGTACTTCCTTGGCAAAGGCCTCTTCTGCGAACACTTGCTCAGCAAATGCCTCTTTGGCATCCGCAATGCCGGTCATCCCTGGAATAAGATAAATGGCAAACGCCAAAATCAAACCCAGTGAAAGTGTCCCGATACTACGAGTATTTTTCCCCAACATGGCTTTAACCTCCTTTTGGATCTGATCAGGATCCGTTGCTAGTAATACGAAACTTAAATTTAATAAGGTACCTAATTTTTTTTATAAACTCACTCTAACTTAATTCTCTTATTTCAGACTTACTTTCCCAAAAAAATCAGCAAAACCCAGAAACCTCATCACCGAAAACTATGCCCGGATTATTTGAGTCCAACCAATTAGATTTGAAACACCTTTATTTTAAAGCAAAAGAAAACCTTAAGCCACATATTTTCAAGGCTTTTTTCATCACATCATTAAGGCTTCTTTTTGACGTACAAGTGCCCTAAATTTGGGTGATTAGATCATAGCCTTAACAATGTGTCAAGACAAAATCGACCCCTTCAGCCCTTAAAAAATAATGTTTTTAGGATTTTTTTTAAGGCTCGTTTAGACGCAATTTTACCGACTTTGCATGAGCCCCCAAATCCTCCATTTCTGCTAGCAAAGTTACAGTTTTTCCACAATTTTTTAATGCTTCTTTTGTATAAGAAATTAAGCTGGTGCGCTTGATAAAATCGTAAACACCTAGAGGCGAAGAAAATCGCGCTGTACCACTCGTGGGTAAAACGTGGTTGGGACCTGCCAAATAATCCCCCATAGCCTCAGGAGTGTAATGCCCCATAAACACAGCCCCTGCGTTTTTCACTTTTTCCGTCCACTTTTCAGGATTTTCAATGCAAAGCTCTAAGTGCTCAGGTGCAATCTTATTAGCCATATTCACGGCCTCTTCAATTGTGTCNGTGACAAACAAATAACAATTATTATCCAAAGAGGCTTCTGCAATGGCCTTTTTATTCAAAGTTTTTACCTGNCTCTTTAATTCCTNTTGGACTTCTTTAGCCAGACTNTCATCTGGGGTCACTAGGANAGAGATAGCATCTTCGTCATGCTCTGCCTGAGAGAGNAGGTCCGCAGCAACAAAAACGGGGTTAGCGGAACTATCTGCGACAATCAATATCTCACTAGGTCCGGCAATCATATCGATATCCACCACNCCGAAAACCAGCCTTTTTGCCAAAGCCACAAATATATTTCCNGGACCGACGATTTTATCTACTCGGGGTATNGTNTCTGTCCCGTAGGCCATGGCAGCCACNGCTTGGGCTCCTCCAATCTTAAATATTTCGGTTACCCCTGCCAAATCGGCTGCAACCAATACATGGGGCCGGGTCTGACCGTCTGGAAATGGAGAGCACATTATCAATCGCTCTACACCCGCCACTTTTGCCGGAATAGCATTCATCAAAACAGATGAAGGGTAAGAAGCCTTACCCCCTGGAACATAAATTCCTGCCAATTCAATTGGCCGAACCATTTGACCAAGCGTGATTCCCTCATCTTNATAAGTCCAAGAATTTTGCTTTTGTCTTTCATGAAACAAACGGATTCTTTTCGCAGCTTCCCTTAGCGCATTTAGCTCTTCTTCATTTAATTCTGTGTAGGCTGTCTTTATCTCATCTGAGGTAACCCGGATTTGCTCCAAAGGCAGGCTGTGCCGATCATATTTATGCGTTAACTGCAAGACAGCTTCATCGCCCTTTTTCTTTACGTCNTTTAANATTTCCCGGACCCTTTCATCTTTAGTAAACAAATCCGTATTTGATCGATTCACTAAATCGTCNACCACATTAGCGTAATCGGGTTCTGAAAATTTGCAAAATTTCATTTTTAAAACTACNCCTGCTCAATAGATATTTTATCAAGAATTGATTTTGTCATNCTGCCGNCACTNAGNCCTGCCTGATCCATNAGCATTAAATGTGTTTTTAAAAATTTCAAGTCTTCNGGNAAATCCACATCGTACCAAACCGGCAACAACTCAAAAGNAATATGACCATCTTGTATTCGCTGCAANGTTTCATTTAGCACCTTATCGGTTCCCCAGGCAATACTGCTAAAAACCTCAAANACTTTACCCTTCATTGCTATCAGGTAATAACCGCCATCAATACTTGGACCCAATACCAAATCCTTTTCCGAATCNATTGCTTTNTTNANATAAGAAACAGGNAAAGATGGGCTGTCTGACCCAATGANGGCAACCTTCTTATAACCCTGCTTAAATCGGTCGANAAAAGCCTGACGCATTTTATCNCCAAGGTCTTTTCCTTGCTGGCAAAACAAGGTTATACCCGAACTTTCTGTTTTATTAAAGAATCCAGAGTTGTTTCCTGGGAAAATCCCCACAAAGCAATCCGCATTATCAACCTGATGAATTTTTGCCAGGCTGTCTTCCAGAAAACATGTATAAAGCTTTAAAATGGTTTCATTATCTAGAAGTGAGTTCAAGCGTGTTTTTACCTGCCCAAGAATAGGATCACGAGCAAAAAGAATTACTGCNTTATCGTTGTTTTTNTNCATTCACTTTTGGCCATGACAAAAGAATAAAGTTTGAAAATCAAAAATGCGTCTGCCAATGCCAAGGGGTTGACTCAATACGCAAAGCCTCATAAAATTCAATTATTAAATCTCTTTCTCATCTTTACGAAGGAACCTTCACCATCCTCGATTTCGACNTTTCGCTATTTTACTGGATCAACCAGCATTTTCAATCCCGAATGATGGATAAGTTCATGCTGTTTGTAACTATTAAAGAAAACTTCTACGTAACTGGCCTGTTATGTCTCTTAGCGCTTCTAGGAACCTATAAAAATCGTGGGCTTGTTTTTATTATCGCCGCAGGTATTGCTATTGGCCTGACNGATGCCATAGGGCACAATATTTTAAAAGAAGGTATTCAAAGAGTTCGTCCTTGTCATATACTTCCCCAGGACATTATAGGAATGGTAAGTTGTTCTAACAGCTTTTCTTTCCCCTCCAATCATGCTGCTAATTCATTTTGCGCTGCAACTCTTTTGAGCCTATGTTTTCGTAATACTACACTAATGGCCTTTGCATTTGCCTTGATCATTTGCTACTCGAGAGTTTATTTAAGAGTGCATTACCCTTCAGACATTCTGGGCGGAATGGTTTTGGGCGTTTTAATGGGATTTCTAGGGTACCTGATTTATGGAAAAATATTAAAATATATACAACTCTCACTAGCCTTGCCGAATGAGCCCAAAAAAAATTCTAATAATTAAACTGAGTTCACTAGGAGATNTCGTTCACACCTTACCTGTTTCACGAACACTGCGGCAGGAATATCCTAAATCATATATTGCATGGATTATTGAAGAGCGTTACCAAGAACTCTTATATAAAAATCCTGATATTGACGAAGTCATTCCTATTAATACCAAATCCTGGCGCAAAAATTGGAATAGGAAAACCCTTGGAGAAATACTGCGTACTATAAAAAAAATACGCTCNGAAAAATTTGANGNGGTTTTTGATTTGCACGGGCTTATTAAAACCGGAGTGATTGCAATGCTAAGCGGTGCACGGATAAAGGTTGGATTCCATAAAAATAACTGCAAAGAAAAAATCAGCTCTATTTTTACCAATAAAAAAGCGCCTTATATGGGAAGCGGAATTCATGTCGTAGACATGTATCTCAACTTGATTAAAACATCTTTAAGGATTCAAAAAGAATCGAAACAATTTCTTCTACCTGAACANCAANGGNAAAAAGTCGAAGACTTTTTTCAGAATCAACCTGAGCTTACCGCCAAACCTATTATTGGAATCAACCCCGGAGCTGGNTTCGAAAGTAAACTCTGGGAACTAGAACGGTTCGCACAATTGGCAGACCGAATTACCANNGANATGGACTNCTCCATACTATTNACTTGGGGACCTGGAGAAGAACAAAAAGCCCAACAAATTGCCGCATCTATGAAGCGAAAAAGCTGGGTGGCCCCAGCTACTTCCATTCAAGAATCTATTCGCCTTTACAAACACCTCAAACTGCTGGTAAGTTGTGATTCAGGGCCACTCCATCTTTGCGCGGCATTGGGCGTACCTACGGTATCATTATTTGGGCCCACAGACCCAGCNCGAAATGGAGCATATGGGAGGGATCATGATACCGTTTATAAAGTACTCGCATGCAGTTTCTGCTGGAAAAGAAAATGTCCGTTGGGCACCAAAGAGTGCATGAAACAGGTAACAGTAGACGAAGTATTTGAAACAGTTAGATGTAATCAAGCAAAAAAAAATTGATAGGGAGTGGTTTATGGGAATAGATAAAGAGCTGCTGGATATTTTGGTTTGCCCTAAATGTAAAGGCGACCTGGAATTAAGTGAAGGGGAGGACAGCCTCATTTGCAAAACTTGTAGTTTAAAATATCCTATAAAAGAAGATGTACCTATAATGCTAATTGATGAAGCCCTTCCTTTGGATTAATGGAAGGTTCGTAGCAATCCCTTTTTAAAACTAGCACTTTCCATCTTCGGATCGAACATTGCTCCGTAGTACTTGAAATTCCGTATGAACAAGTTTCTTCGCTCCGTTGAATATCATATCAAAAACACGCTCTGGAAAGTTTTTGGATTATTTGCCAAAAAAGATGTGCCTTTAGCTCGCCTACCGCTCGACTTCTCAAAAATTACCAACGTACTGGTAGTCCGATCTGACAGGTTGGGAGATGTCGTACTATCAACACCTGTTTACGAATCCTTAAAGCACTCTTTTCCCCATTTAAAAATCACAGCGATGGTAAGTCCAATTCAAGGAGGAATTCTAGAAGACAACCCGAATCTTCACAAGATCATATTAATGAGGCGAAGACGATTTTGGCGTGCCATTCGCGAATCTCGCAAAGGAAAATTCGATCTCGCTATCACGCTAAATAAAAAATTCAGCGCAACAGCAACATTTTTCACACTGTGTTCAAATGCAAAAATGAATGCAGGTTATCTACATCCGCAGAATCCATGGAAATATAGCATACGATTACCTATAGATGCCTCGCCCTGTCATGAAATTGAAAACAACCTGGCACTTCTAAAGCATATGGGTGTAACTAAAATCATTTCACAACCAAAAATCTACTTTAACGAAAGAGAAAATCAAAAAATAGCCGAAATCATGAAGTTTAGGAAAAACGAACTCCCTTTAATTCTGGTTAAAATAGGTACCCGTATTAATGAATGGGGGTGGAGTTGGAAGAAGTTTCAGTCTGTCATAGAACATATCTTAAAAAATAATATTGCCGACATCTGGATTATCAATGGTCCTGGCGAGCAGGCCGAGCTGAAATCTCAAATTGCAGAAATGAAATTTAAACCTAGACTCTTACCACTTGTGAAAACAAAAGAACTTGCACTTTTAATCCGACAATGTAATCTTCTTTTTTGTAACCATACTGGTATCATGCACCTTGCANCAGCAGTTGAAAAACCTGCTTGTGTGATTTTTAAGCATGGAGAAATTCAACGATGGGGACCCAGGCATCCTATAAGCATAGTACTCGAAGAGCGTAACCAAGATAATTTAATGCCCGAAACTGTTATCAAAACTCTCCAAAAAATTTTGAAAGACAAATACCATGACCAACGAACCCAATAAAACCTCCTCAAAATCAAAAATAGCTACTACAGGTTTGATTTTTGAAGAACCGGTCGTTTTTGAGCTAGGGTCACCCAGTCGCAAGGCTTATTCTCTACCAAACTGTGATGTTCCAGAGATAAACTTGGAAACCTTNCTTCCCGCTCATGAGATTCGNGAACCCATTGAAGAACTTCCAGAGTTAACAGAACTGGATGTAGTACGTCACTACACACGATTGTCGCAATGGAACTTCAGCATTGATACTAATTTTTATCCATTGGGATCATGCACCATGAAGTACAATCCGAAAATAAANGAAACTCTGGCACGCTTGCCCGGTTTTTCGGGACATCACCCCATGACCCCGGACGAAGACTCGCAAGGAAGCTTACAACTCATGTACGAGTTACAAGAGTGTTTAAAAGAAATAAGTGGTATGGATCAGGTCAGTTTACAACCCGCTGCTGGAGCTCAAGGTGAGTTTGCCGGTATGCTGATGATACAGGCCTATCACTCAGCAAATGGGAACCCCAGAAAAAAAGTTTTGCTGCCCGATTCAGCGCACGGTACCAATCCTGCCAGCGCAATGCTTTGTGGTTATAAAGCGGTACAAATCCCTTCCAACTCCGAAGGCTTGATCGATATTGACAAGCTGGAAGCGGTTATGGACGAAGAAACCGCAGCAATCATGTTGACCAATCCCAACACATTAGGAATGTTTGAAAAAGATATTTTAAGGATCACGGAAATTGTACATAGTAAAGGCGGGTTAGTATATTGCGATGGAGCTAATTTTAATGCAGTTATGGGTATAGTCAAAATGGGTGATTTGGGAATAGACGTATTGCACATCAACCTACATAAAACCTTTTCGACTCCTCATGGAGGTGGTGGACCCGGAGCAGGCCCTGTATGCATCAAAAATATCCTGGAACCGTTTTTACCAAAACCAGTAGTAGAAAAAANAGANAGTAAATACTTTTTAAATTATGATCGACCAAANAGTGTAGGCAAACTAAAAATCTTTAACGGCAATTTCGGAATGCTACTTCGCGCTTATGCCTATATCCGCACTCTCGGTCCGGAAGGAATTCTTGAAGCTGCACAATCCGCCGTTTTAAACGCAAACTACATCCGCGCTAAACTTAAAGACANATTCCATCTNCCATTTAAGCGGGCCAGTCTGCACGAATGTGTATTTAATGATAAAGGTCAGGGTGTAACTACCATGGACTTTGCCAAAGAACTTATTGATTATGGATTNCACCCTCCGACAGTCTATTTTCCATTAATCGTAAAAGGTGCATTGATGATCGAGCCGACAGAAACTGAATCGAAAGAAACTCTCGACATGTTTATTGAGGCGATGAAGTCTATTGCAAAAAAAGGTCAGGAATACCCGGAAAGTTTTCAAGATGCTCCCAGACTTCCAAAAGTATCGCGGCCAGATGAAGCTCGCGCTGCACGTAAGCCCATTCTTCGATGGAGAAGAGATCATCCCTCCACGNCATAAAGTCANACACCTAATACAATACAACCAAGATTGTGTTGGCTAAAATAGGCAGGCATCAAGATTCAATCAATAAGAACTTCAACAGTAGCAAAACAGCGGTCGTCACAATACCNGCCCCTATAAGATTTAGAACCAATCCTGCCTTTGACATCTTTGGCATACTAACCCAACCACTACCAAAGACAATGGCGTTCGGTGGGGTTGCAACTGGCAACATAAAAGCAAATGAAGCTGCCAATGTTGCAGGTACCATCAAAAATAAAGGGTGGATATTTGCTGCTATCGCTGCCATGCCTAGTATAGGTAAAATCACCGTTGTTGTTGCTGTGTTCGAAGTCAACTCGGTCAAAAAAGTTACGGCAAGACAAATTACCAACACAGTTAACCATAAGGGCCAATCAGAAACTCCAGTCAGTTTCTCACCAAGCCATTTATCAAGCCCACTCGCNCCAAACCCTGCAGCTAATGCAAAACCGCCACCAAAAAGAATCAATATGCCCCAAGGAGTTTTCGTTTGCACTGTTTTCCAGTCCAAAGCGAACCATTCGATTTTTCCATTCAAGTTTAATCCTTTTGATCCATTTACTGGAAACAACAACAATAAAATTCCCATAGTCATAGCAACGGTTGAATCGTGCAGAAACTGAGGGTCTTCAAACAAAGCCGACCAACCAGGCACAATAAAATCCCCAACAATTATTGGACGTCTAAAAANCCAGAGAAACGCGGTCATACAAAAAATAGAAGCCACAATTTTTTCCGCTCGACTCATTACCCCTAACTTATCCAGTTCTTTTTGAATAATTTTATNTTCTACAACTTCCAATTGGCTGAAAGGAAAAGGTGAAATAATTCGGTAAAGATAAAACCATGTTAAGGGGATAAAAACTAAAACAATAGGCAGAGCCAAAGTCATCCACTTAAAAAAACTGATGTCGGGATTATCTGGAAAGAGTTTTTTATAGAATCCAGCAAACACAATATTTGGAGGCGTACCTATAGGAGTACCCACTCCACCAATACTGGCTGAGTAAGCAAGCCCCAGCATAAGGACAAGTCCTAATCCATTTATAATCTTTTCTTGGGAACCGGNGTTTCGCTCACCATTTAGGGAAGCATCTAAAGCGATTTGCCGAACTACTGCCATCGCAACTGGAAACATCATCATTGTGGAAGCCGTATTGGAGATCCACATCGATAAAAACGCGGTGGNAATCATGAATCCCAAGACAATATTTTTTGGATCAGTCCCAATTAAATTGATGATCCATAGCGCAAGACGTTTATGGAAAAACCATTTNTCCATGGCAAGCGCAATCATAAATCCGCCAAGAAATAAAAATATAAGATGATTTGCATAATTTGGTGCAACTTGTTTNCTCGACATAATACCAAGCAATGGAAATAGAATTAATGGCATTAACGCTGTTACGGCAAGCGAAGTGCCTTCACCTAGCCACCAAATAGCCATCAATGCCACTACCCCGAGCATCCGCTGGGTGCTTTCGTTCATTCCTTCAGGTAAAGGCGAGAGCAATATCCCGCAGAAAGCAGTAAGGCCGACAAGCAAAACTATAATTTGTTTTTTGAATATGGAATGCATTAAAGGATATTAACGTTTTAGGTTTTTGCAAACAAGCATGATACAGAAAAGCTGACCCTCTCCTGGTAACTCATATTGAAATTTTAAGAAGTATTACTANACTGTATTATCCGAGAAAGTTCTANGCATTTAATAAAAATAACGTATTTATAAGAATANTTTAATTTTAGAGAGGAGGGNTATCGATTTAGTGGGTACTCGAATGCGAACCTGAGAGGATTTGATTGATTTTGAGAGTAGAAATAATATGGGTGTCCATTCCCAACTGTGTGGGAGTATAACCCAACGCCAGCGCAACCAATTGCGGGAGNTGTAAAATAGGGATGGACTGGTTTTTCTTTTGTAGCAACTCTATTTCCGGCTGATAAGAATCAAGACTCAAATGACAAAGAGGACATCCAGTAGCAACAACATCGGCGCCATGCTCGATCGCATCTTGCAAAGCATTTCCAGACATACCTAATGAAGCGTCCTTATTCATCATGACAATCGGGAATCCACAACATTTAACTCTACTGGGGTAATAAACTGGTGTTGCTCCCAAAGCAGCGAAAATATCTTCCATCCCCGTAGGATTGTCGGGATTTTCAAAGTCAGATCGTTCGGACGGACGTAAAACATAACAACCATAAAATGCTGCAACTTTGAGTCCGGTCAAAGGACGTTTAATGCGCGACTTCAATCTTGCCATTCCTTCTTCGGTTGCGAGGATATTGGCAAAATGCTTGATTCTTGTTTTTCCGTTGTACTGATGCCCCCCCTCTTCAAGGATGTCGTTGACTTTTTCTTTATACTCTTTACTTTCGTTCAAATGTGCTTCAGTTTTTTTTAAGGTCCCCTGACAGGTTGAACAAATGGTGACAATATCCAATCCCTGTTTTTCAGCGATGGAAAACGAACGCGCGTTCAAGGCATCTGCTAATAGTGGGCTCTTTTCGGAAACCACACCTGCACCACAACAGGATGCGCTTTTCATTTCTACAAATTCAAAGCC
>NZYH01000053.1 GCA_002697825.1 Nitrospina sp.
GATCTCTGCAATTTCAAGAACGGGAGACACTTTTTCTTGAATTCGAATAAGTTCATTTTCGATTTCAAGCCGTTCGATAAATTTTCTTAAAGAAGAATAATACATAGAAAAACTTTTATTGTTTTAAAGCGATCCTCCATTATATATCAGCAAATCTCACTTTATAGAAAGTTTTTGGAAAAAAATTAAGGGAGTTTTTGTGATTATTCTTGAATTCCAAATTTTGAAGTGTTGTCCGGTCTTGATATTTTTTTCTATGCTAAAATACCAAAATGTTAGTATTCCTTCTAAGGCGTGTATTGTTGGGCATACCGGTCTTAATTGCGGTTGCAACGCTTACCTTTATTATCATGCACTCGGTTCCTGGTGGTCCTTTTGACAATGACAAAATCCTTCCCCCTGCAATCATTGCTAATATTGAAGCAAAATATCACCTTGATGAACCCATAGAGATTCAGTATTTACTTTATTTAAAGCAAATAATACAAGGTGATTTAGGTCCTTCCTACAAATATATTGGTCGTGATGTTTCAGATATTTTACGTGATACTTTTCCAGTGTCTTTTATCTTGGGCATGTGCGCGGTTATGGTTGTATTGGGATTCGGTATTCCTGCAGGTGTGATTTCTGCTTATTGGAAAAATTCTTTGCTTGATAGATCAGTATTATTATTTGCTGCAATGGGAATTTCTGTTCCGAGCTTTGTATTAGGCGCGGTTTCCATCTGGGTGTTTTCACATAATTGGCATTTGTTGCCTCCAGCTTTATGGGAAGGGCCCAAATATATGATCCTTCCTGCATTTTCTTTNGGAGCTGGCTTTGCAGGATATATTGCCCGTTTAACTCGTACCACGGTGCTGGATGTTCTTGCTTCTGATTATATAAGGACAGCTCGTGCTAAAGGGCTGAGTGAGTATAAAATTTTATTGAAGCATGTTTTGAAAAATTCAATTTATCCAATTGTTTCAGTTATGGGGCCCTTAACCGCTGGTTTGGTTACCGGTTCTTTTGTTATTGAATTTATTTTTTCAATTCCCGGTATGGGTCGGTTTTTTATTACAGCTGTTACTAATCGGGACTATCCATTGATTATGGGNGTGACATTGGTCTATGCGGTCTTGATTGTTACTGCCAATATTATTGTTGATATGATTTATGGATGGNTGGACCCTAGAGTTTCTGTGAAATAGTTTTATGCCCTTATCCTTCAAAATAAGTACAGGTTTTCTTATTATTGTTTTCTTGGTCGCAGTTCTAGCCCCATGGGTAGCGCCTTACTCCTATAAAACTCAGGATACTTTGAACATCCTTTCTTTTCCAGGCTCTNNGCANTGGCTGGGTACAGATCGGCTAGGTAGAGANCTTTTGTCGCGCATGATTTATGGTGCACGGGTTTCATTATTTGTAGGTGTTTGTTCTACTATGCTGGCTCTGGTNATTGGGACAATATATGGAACTATTTCTGCTTACGTGGGTGGACGAACTGATAGCCTCATGATGCGGATTGTGGATGTAGTTTTTGCTTTNCCTGATCTTTTAATGATTATTTTGATAACCGTTTTGATGGGNCATGGAATAANCGGGGTATTCATTGCTTTAACTATTGTCAGTTGGGTAACNATTGCNCGGTTAGTAAGAGGGGAGGTTTTACGAATNAAAGAGTATCCTTTTATTCAAGCAGCTAAAGCTTTGGGTGCAAGCCATTACAGGATTATGTTGAGGGAAATNTTTCCGAATATACTAGGCGTGCTTGTTGTGACACTTAGTTTCCGTATTCCCGTAGCAATACTAGCAGAATCCACATTGAGTTTTATTGGNCTTGGAATNGCGCCTCCAGCAAGCAGTTGGGGAACCCTCGCGAGTGATGGNTGGACTGCTATAAAGTTTTATCCGCATTTAATATTGTTTCCTTCATTGGCCATATTTTTTACTATCTTATCATTTAATTTTTTGGGAGAAGGTTTGCGGGAATATTTTGATCCCCGGTCTCAAACAAGCCNTTGATAAATATTANCCTNCAAATGTGACNTCAGAAAAAANTGAAAAATAGAGCANTTTATGGNGAGAAATAAAGCCCTAATTGTTTGTTTTGATATGCATTCCAGAGGTTTAAATTATCGCGTTGACAAGCTTCAAAATCCATTATAGAGTGGCGTCTTTTTGAGGCTTGAGACTTTGAGCCCTTCATACACTTTCATGTTAAAATTAATAGTATGAACCAGGTCAAAGAAGATTTGATTTGTGAAATCATACGGTTATCCCAGACTAATCTGCTGGATAAATTTTGCGCCAACAAAAATGGGGAAACGAAGGAGCAGATTGTTGTGGAATGGATCCGTAAAAATGCTGCGGATTATCGAACCGATTACCAATCACGTTTAGATGTATTTACGGCCTCAAAACTGGGAGAAATATTAAAAACTCTTTCAAGTTCAAAAAAAGATTTGAGTGATATTTTGGAAGGTATTGAATCGTCTAAAAATAAAAGAAGCTAAAGATGGCAGAAAATTCCCCACCCACAGAAGAAAAAAAACTATCTCCTGCAGAGAAGGCTAAATTAGCGGCCGCAAAAAAAGCAGAAGCTGCAAAAAAAGCTGGTCCTGTTGGNGACCCACTTGTTGATAATGGTGATGGTACAATCACAGATCCAAATTCTGGTTTAACTTGGAAAAAAACTGATGCTTGGTTAGATACAAAACAATTTTATACCTGGCAAGATCATAAGCANTACGTNGATTGGGTTAATAAGAATAAAACTNAATTCGGCGGTTATGATAANTGGAGAATTCCTACAAAAGCNGAGTCCTTAACTCTCTTTGATAAAACCGGAGTAAAGCAATTGATGGATAAAAACGGCACGTTTTATCCTATTGATCCTATCTTTGAGCCAGGTGGAGCGTCCAATACGTGGATAACTGAATGCTCTGACGAAAAAATAATCCGAATGGATCTAAAAATTGGTTTGGATACTCCCTATCCGACCAATGATGTTTGGTCTTCAATGCGTCTAGTGAGAAAAGAGGGNGAAGCGGTGGCAAAAGCTTCGGCTCCGACCCCCTCTGAAGCGAAANCTGAAGAAGCTCCAGCGGTGGAAGCAGAAGCAGCAGAAGCCAAATCCGCTCCAGTTAAGAAATCGTCGGGAAACTTTGTTCCGGGGCCAAAGCCTCGTAAAGATTTCTCTTCAGAAGAGAAATCAGCCATGTTAAAACGCGCCAAAGCGTATGCCGCTGAAGTAAAAGCCCGCAAGGGATAAAATGTCTTCTTTAAAACTCTCCTAGTTTTATATTTTCTTAGAAGTTTACTTTTAGTATAGATAGAGATTTAACCAATAAGCTTCTTTTTCAGAAACTAATAGTAATAGTTTTTGCTTATAAAATTGATCTTTGCATTGCTAGCTTTACCTCACTATTTTTGATTCAACCAGTAACTAAGTGCGCGACTAATGATTTCCGGGTCTTTTTTCATTTGTTCTGCAATTTTTTTACGTATTGGATCGATATTTGATATTTGGCCTTCCTGTTTTTTTTCTGTGGTTTNATATGTTTTCTCTGGTTTATTTTTATGGTCTNATTTTTTTTGGACCACTTGTTTGGGAGTATGCTTCCCCTCAGGTTTAAGAAGAATCCAGAAAATATAAATGATGACTGTTACAAGTAATAGCACTANGAAGAAAAAGGTCATGAATCGTCTTCCTGAATGTTGAATTTTATAATTAGATCACCTCTCTTCTTTCCCCAGTTTATTGCAGCACCCTCTCCTCTAACACGTATCTCTTCCCCTATTAAAGTACCTTCTTCAATCTCAATTGTTTTTTTTCCATTTAAAGTTTCGACTTTATAAAAGCCACCTTCATCGGCAAGTTTTCTAGAAATAATAACTTCGCTAATGATATCATTTTTAATCCTCTTAAAATTTGGGTGGGGTTGGGTGTTAATTTTCAGAAATAGTTCACCGGGGGGACCACCATTTCTTCCTTCACCGCCTTCCTTAATTATTGCAAGTGTATATTGGTCTGCAACACCGGGTGGAATTTTAACATCAAGGGTGACGGAACGTACTACAAGCTGTTTTCCCTGGCAGTGAGGACATTCATTATCTTCTTGAACTCCTGTGCCATCACAATCCTGACATTTAACATACTTCTCATAAGTATAAGGAGTTGTTCCTCCTAAAGCGACGATAGGTAAGGGCACATCTATTATAAACTGTAAGTCAAATCCGCTCGTGGGCATGTCCGGATCAATAGGTTCTGGCTCTGCCGCAAAAGGCTCCTGATAAGCTTGTTCATTCTCACGTGGACGACGTCCAAACCCTCCCGGTGGCTGCTGGGCCCAATTTGGTCTTCCTGATGGTCTGCTAGATGCTGACTTTTTGTAATTTCTCTGGCGGTCATACTCCTTTCGTTTTTTGGCGTTGCTCAAAATTTCATAGGCTTCGGAAATAATTTTGAATTTATCTTCAGCTTCCTTACTTCCTTTATTAGAATCCGGGTGAAACTTTTTCGCTAGTTCTCTATATTTCTGTTTAAGCTCTTTTTTTGGGGTTTTAGTAGTGACACCTAGGATCTTGTAGTAGTCACGATTAGTAGGTTGGGCCATAATAAAATGNTAGCGAGCAATTACGGGGTTAATGTATGTGCCGAGTTATTTTAACTGTTTTATAGCGATTCGGCTAATTAACTTAAGGCGAAAGCAGGTTTTTTTAGAAACGGACTTTAGTTTAAAAAAGACTTTGAATATTATGTGGAAAAGGGATTAAATGAACTTCAGGACTTTTATTTTTTTTTCTAGTTGTTAAACTCAGAGTCTTAATTTTATGGCAATGATTTAGTATGAAACGATTTTATCAAACTATCATATTATTTTTCTTTGTAGGAACATTGGGTTGNGCTCATCCTATATCCCCGGAGTTNCGTAAAAACTTGGATTCCANTCTCACCTTTGAGCANATTATTGAAAATCCTGANAAGTTTATNGGTAAGAAANTTATATTAGGCGGAACGATNGTAGAAACTCGTGTTCTTAACGTCGGAACNGAANTAGAAGTNGTNCAAAAAAAAATTGANTCCTCTGGATATCCGGAAGTCGGTGACCAGTCNGNAGGNCGCTTTATATTTTNTAAAAANAGTTTTCTGGAGCCAGAGATTTATTCNANGGGAAGAAGNATAACAGGGGTTGGAANAATTAAGGGAACCACAACGGGAAAAGTGGGAGAACGTCCTTATAAGTATCCTGTTATTGCGGCTGAGGAGTTAGTACTTCGTGAAGATTTTGAAAGAAATCCTTCTTTTTATCCACCTTATTGGGATCCCTGGTTCACTCCAAATCAATATAGGCCTTATTGGCCATATTCTCCCTATTGGCCTTATTACTAATAATTCTTATATATCATGATTGGATTTTAATTTAATTTGCTTTCCCATGTTACATCAAGAAATAAAAAATAGCTGCAGGGATTGATGCTCCCGCAAATGATGCTGCAATACTTTTTAAAACAAACGATTCTGGTTTAGATGTAGCTTTTGCATTGATCAACTTATCAAATAGTGGATAAGCAACTTTTACCTTGTCCATGGTAGTTTTGACCTTCCATTTTAAAAGACTTAATGATTAACTCCTTTGCTTAACCTTATATAACGGCAAGTTTTATGCCAAACTTTATATACCGTATGTAAGCTTTATAAATGATTGTGAAATAAGGCTTTTAATTTTATTAAGATAAAAATTTGGGGTGAATTTTTGTCTTAAATTCGTCAAAAATAATGAAACCTTTGTCAAAAATTTGTTTGTTATTTTATTGGAAGGAGGTATTCGATTAAAAATATTAAACTAAGTTCTTTTTTTCTTATAGATGTGAGTGGCTGTTCCGTAAAAAACCTCAGCGGCTTCCATCAAAGTTTCGGATAATGTTGGGTGTGGATGGATCGTAAGTGCAAGGTCTTTTGCCTTAATTCCCATTTCAATTGCCAAAACACCCTCAGAGATTAATTCGCCAGCTCCTTTTCCAGCCAAGCCAACACCGATTATTTTTTCAGTATTTGGATCAATGATTAGTTTGGTCAGACCTTCGCCGCTGCCCAACGATTGTGCTCTACCCGAAGCTCCCCATGGAAACTTAGCCACTGAAATTTTTTCCTCATCAATTTTGGCCTGTGTTTCTGTCAAACCTGCCCATGCAATTTCGGGTTCGGTAAAGACAATTGCGGGGATTACCCGATTTTCAAAATTAGTGCTTTTCCCTTCTATAACTTCGACAGCGACTTTAGCTTCATGTGAGGCCTTGTGAGCCAGCATGGGACCTCCTGTCACATCACCAATTGCTGATATGCAAGAATCATTTGTTTTTTGTTGTGAATCGGTAATTATAAAACCCTTAGCATTTCTTTTTACATTTGTGCTTTCGAGTCCCAATCCATTAGTGTTTGGATTTCGGCCTACGGAAATAAGTACTTGATCAAAAATCCTTTGCTCTGTTCCTATTTTATTTTTTAGTGTTACTGAAACTCCAGAGCTATTATTTTCCAAAGCTACGACTTGCGTTCCTAAAAGAATTGCTTCAAATTGTTTCTTTATTTTGTTCTGTAAGAGTCTCACTAGATCACGGTCCACTCCATTTAAAAGCTGATCCGTTATTTCTACGACGGTAACCTGACTTCCCAATGCTGCATAAACACTACCTAATTCAAGGCCTATATAGCCGCCACCGATAACCAATAAATTTACCGGGATATTATCTAGGTTTAATGCTTCCGTTGAGTTGAATGCGTTGGGGGTTTTTTCAAAGGGTTGGGTTGGGCTTGATCCGGTGGCGATGATGCAATGGTCAAAGGGAAATTCTTTTCCTTCTACTTTTAGGGTGTTTGAATCCTTGAAGACTCCTTTTCCTGATATAAACTTTATATTACGTTGCTTGCTAAGTTGCGTGAGTCCACTTGCCATTTTATCAATAATCTGGTTTTTCCATTTCCTGACAGACTCAAGATCAATTTTTGGATCTTCAAAATGTATTCCCCAGGCTTTTGCTTCTTTTGTTTCATTGATAAGATGCGCGATGTGTAATAGTGCTTTTGACGGGATGCATCCTCGGTGCAAGCAAACACCGCCAGGCTTATTGCCGATATCAACAAGAGTGACATCCATACCTTTGTCGGCTGCCAAAAATGCTGCGGCATAACCTCCCGGGCCCCCGCCCAGGACTAATAGCTTTTTTACGCTCATAATTCTAGGATTAGTTTTAATTAAACCAGTAAAACCATTGTGTTTATTGGTCGGGATGAGAGGATTTGAACCTCCGACCTCCTACTCCCGAAGCAGGCACGCTACCAGGCTGCGCTACATCCCGATTTTAGTTATGATTGTTTATAGAAGAAATTTTTAAGGTATTTCCAGATAACGATAGACCCAACCCGGTTTAGAACGGATTTGAACCATGTGCTGCCACCCAAACATTTTTGACAATGCGGGTGTACGACTTTAAGGTTTTGGAAGCCTTCTACCGCGTCAATGACTGGTTGTGTATTTAAAATCTCGGTAATGGAACTTTCAAATACATTTCCGGCAGCTGTTTTACCATCATAATCTACACAGCAGTAAATCAAATCACCACTGCATAGGATAGCAAAATGATCGCTCAAGGCACTGCAATAACCCGTTTTAGAAGGGACAACATTTCCACCTTCAGCAAAAGCATTGCCCCATGTGTTGAGGATATAGGTCTCGAAAAAAATGTTGGGCGCAACCTCTACTACATTCCATTTGAAGGAAGAAAGTTTATCAATTTTTTTGTCGACTTTGACTTTTTCTTCATCGCTCATGGGAGGGCAAATTTTATGGACTTCGTTGGCCCAGTAACGAAAAGTATTTCTTAAGTCTTTGGTGTTGTTGATCACGCTCATGGTGCCAACGCTCCAGTCTTCACCTGGAACTTCGGTTTTGATGGAAGTATTCAAAAAGTGAACTTTAATCTTTGGCGGTTTCGCTTGCTTGAGGCAGGTCCCAATAAACTCAAGAATGCGATTATGGTACTCATCGAATTTCATACGTCGGGATTTTCGAGTTTTAAAAGACTCTTCATCCGGTGTCTGTAGGGAGATATTTACTTGTGACGCTGTAACCTTTTCGAGCTTTATGCCCATCTCTTCGTCAAGGTAGGTACCATTTGTTGTGATTCCTGTTTTAACACCTCGTTCAGCAGCATGCTCAAGAATATCGAAAAAGCGTGGATGCATGAACGGTTCGCCCATTACGTGAAACGTTATTTTTTCTGCCATCTTATATTCTGCAATTTCGTCGATAATGCCGCAAACTCTTTCGAAATCCATATATTCATAATGACGAGTCATCTCCTGTTTGGGACAGAAGGTGCAATCAAAATTACAGACGTTAGTCAATTCGATATGGATTCTTTGTAATGGGAACTGCACCAGTTCGCCAAAGCGTCCTGGGAAATTTTGTGTGGCAGGCTGAACTTCAGTAAGCATATTTAGAATTAGTCGTTTTGCGTTTTTGAGTAGTTGTATCGGTCGATGCTTTCACTCCAAAAGGAGTTGTTGGTAACATTGCGAGTGATTTTTTTTGAACCGCATTCAGGGCAGGAAACCTTTTTCTTATCCACTTCAGACATTTTCATCTCTACCACGAAATCCTTTTTGCATTTTCCGCACGTATGATCGTAGTTTGGCATAAAACCTCTCCTTCTGAATTGCTGTAAAACCCGGTAAATTTAGGCTTTATAAACAGTGAATAACAATACAATAGTTTCTATTTTAAAGCAATAAAGCCGGCGAAGTTATTCCATTTAAAAAACAGGTCTGTAGTTGAAAAGCCCGCAGATTGGATAAGGTGATTATTTTGTTCTACGGTCCAAGGAATGAGTACATTCTCCAGAGCTTCGCGTTTTTGAGAAATTTCTAGCTTGGAATACCCCTTTTCTTTTTTAAATTGGTGATGGAAATCTATGAATGTTTTATTAAGACCCGGGATTTTACTATTAACTTTTTCAATGACGATCAAAGAGCCTCCCGGTACTAAGGCGTTATAAATATTTTTTAAAAGGATGCTTCGATTGGAAGGTCGAATGAATTGCAAAGNATAGTTCATGACAATTACGGAAGCATTGTCGAGTGATAAACTTTCATTTAAATCTGCTTGAATCATNTCACAANGNAAAGGAGAGTTTTTCAATGTTTCCTTAGCTTTTTTTAACATAGCTTTAGAATTATCGAGACCTATTAGCTTTATATTTGTTAAAGGCGGCAAGGCCTGGGCTAATTTTAAAAGAAAGGTTCCGGTTGAACAACCNAGGTCATAAACAGAGGTGGAGGGTTTTGCATATTTTGTACACCAATGCGCTGCTAGATTTTGGCATTCCTGGTACATGGGAATGCTGCGTTCCAGCATATCATCAAAAACCATAGCCACCGAATCGTTAAACTCGAAGGGTTCTGTTATTTTGAGTTTTCTAAATAATGTATCGCGGTTTGTAATGGGTTTTACTCCTTAAACATTCTTTAAAGCAAAAACCCCTCCCGGGTATCCGAGAGGGGTTTTATTANCCATTAACCTAAATTANGGGCCGGGTACATCTTTACCTTCTACGGGGCCAGATTTTAATTTCAGTAGTAATTTATTAATCGCATTGACATAAGCAAAGCCACTGGCTTCAATAGTATTTACACCTGCTCCTTTCCCTAGTACTTCACGTTTTTCATTTTCAACGCGGACGGTAACTTCACCTTGAGCATCTTGCCCTTTTGTTTTAGACATTACTTGATAGTCCAGTAGCTTGCATGTGAGTCCTGTAATTTTATCGATCGCGTTGTAAATTGCATCGACTGGACCATCTCCTCCTGAAGATGAATTATGTTTTTTGCCATCGCGACTGATTAATGTGACCGTTGCTTGCGGGTCACTACCGCTTTCAAACTCACATTTAATGTTTTCTAATTCATATGTAACCTGCTGTTCTTCAGAAAACTTTTGTTTTTGAATAAGAGTATGGAGATCGTCTTCAAAAATCTCTTTCTTCTCATCTGCAAGGATTTTAAATTCCTCGAATACCTTATCCAACTCCTCTTGACTTAAGTTGTATCCTAGCTCTTGGATTTTATGGAGTAAGGCGTTGCGACCTGAATGTTTTCCCATCACTAGTTCTGATTCCTCACCGCCTACATCTTTGGGATCCATTATCTCAAAAGTATCTTTGCGTTTGAGGAATCCATGCTGATGGATGCCGGATTCATGAGCAAAAGCATTTTTGCCAACGATGGCTTTGTTGCGCTGTACAAAAAAGCCCGTTAGGCTGCTGACTAGTTTGCTGCAGGGTTGAATATGGCGCGTTTCAATATTTGTCTCAATACCGCTGAAGAAATCTTTACGTGTTCGAACAGCCATGACGATTTCTTCCATCGCTGCATTACCGGCTCTTTCGCCAATGCCATTAATGGTGCATTCCACCTGCCTTGCACCTGCTTGCACGGCCGCTAAAGAATTAGAAACGGCTAAACCTAAATCGTTGTGGCAATGCACACTGATAATTGCTTTATTAATATTATCAACGTTTTTCTTCAAATAACCAATAAGCTTTGCAAATTCTTCGGGAATGGTGTANCCAACAGTATCNGGAATATTCACNGTGGTTGCACCCGCTTGAATCATTTCGNGGGTGACCTCTACGAGAAAATCTTTTTCTGTCCTTGTTGCGTCCATCGGTGAAAATTCAACATCATCACAAAACTTTCGTGCGAAAGAGACGGCNTTTACACCCATCTCAATGATTTCTTCTTTAGCTTTTTCAACCATATGGTCNCGATGTACCTTGGAGGTCGAAAGAAAAACATGGATCCGCGGNTTTTCTGCTTTTTCTAAAGCCTTGGCTGTTGATTCAATATCCTTTTCGAGTGCGCGCGATAGACCTGCAATGGTTACGCCTCGAATTTCTGTGGCAATTTGTTTGACCGATTCAAAATCCCCAGGGGATGCAACCGGAAAACCTGCTTCGATTACATCANCTTTAAGTAGAGCCAGCTGTCGTGCGATCTCAAGTTTTTCCTTGATATTCAAACTGGCGCCAGGGCATTGCTCCCCATCTCTTAAAGTGGTATCGAAAATTATAAGTTTCTCGCGTTGCATTAATGAAAAATCCTTTCAAAAATAAATTTCCCCTCCATTATAAGGTTTATCAAATTGAATTCCAGGGGATTGGAAGGTTTTCCCGGGAAAGTCAAAAAATCAAATCAAAAAGCTCCTCTGATTAGTTAAGAACCTTGCGTTGATTTAATTGCAATAGAAACTACGCTGTTAGTGCTTTATTAGCAGTAGGTGTAGGCGCGAGAAATATGCGAATTGGATTTCTGGATGAGTATTCATTAAGTTATCTGTGTTTATTGTGTCTCGAACCTATATTAGAAAATTAGCTTTAACAGGGACACTTTAATAAAATAGGATAAAAAAAACAAGGGGTTAAGAAAAACTTAACTTTTTTATAAAAAATTTAAATTAATATTAAAATATGTAGGTTGAGGAATTAACTGTTTTTAGATGCAATAGCCGTCCGGGGTAGGTAGAATTTTGCTTCATACCAGTTAAACTTTGCGGGTGAAATGGATCGACTTAATCCTCATTTGAGTCTAAAAAGGCTCCCTAAAATGCACCTAATTAATCAATAGTGTCATAATATTATTCTATTTATTGTAAAATATTTACATATAATTTGGAGTGTATTGGGAAATGTTGCTATAAGGTCCCAATTACGTAAAAATTTAGTCTAATATTAAAGGCACAGGACTTGCTGTTATTAATCTTCCGGCTGTGAAAAATAATTATAATTCGCAGTTTTTAAATATTAAAAATATTCTTTAAAAAAATACCTTTATTTAATTTATGCACGCTTTTCCTAAAAAACAAGGGCTTTACGATCCATCCTATGAGAAAGACAGTTGTGGGGTCGGTTTCGTTATGGATATGAAGGGTAAAAAATCCCACGAAATCATTTTCCAGGGTTTGGAGATTTTAAAAAAACTAGAGCACCGCGGTGCTTGTGGCTCAGATAAGCTTACTGGGGATGGGGCTGGAATTTTAATTCAGATACCTCATGCGTTTTTCCAGGAACAATGTGCAAAAATTGGTATCCAATTGCCTGAAGCGGGTCGTTATGCAGCGGGTAATGTATTCCTGCCAAAAGGTAAAGATGCAAATCAAGGTCAGGAAATTATGGAGAGTTCGGTTCTGGCCGAAGGTTTAGAATTGTTGGGTTGGCGGGATGTTCCTGTGGATAATACTACGATAGGGAAAAGGGCACGTTCAGTAGAACCGGTAATTAAGCAAATTTTTATTGGGGCACCGGCCGATGTAAAAGATCAGCTAGCCTTTGAACGTCGGCTTTATTGTGTTAGGAAACGATCCGCATGGGGTGTACGTCGTGCTGGACTCAATGATAATAATGAAAACTTTTATATATGCAGCCTTTCAAGTAAGACTCTAATATATAAAGGTCAGTTAATGGCACCCCAGCTAGAGAGTTATTATCTGGATATTAAAGATCAGAAAATGACCTCGGCTCTTGCATTAGCCCATTCCCGCTATAGCACTAATACTTTTCCTTCTTGGGGTCGCGCCCAGCCTTTTCGTTACATCGCTCACAATGGTGAGATCAATACCGTCCGAGGCAACAAAAACTGGATGGATGCACGGGAATCAATGTTTGAGTCACCCTTATTCAAAGACATCAATATGATTCTCCCTGTTATTGCACCTGGAGGAAGTGACTCGGCAGATTTTGATCAGGCTTTGGAAATGTTATTTTTGACAGGCAGATCTTTGCCCCATGCCATGATGATGATGATCCCTGAGCCATGGAGTGGACATGAGACGATGGATGAAGATAAACGCGGATTTTATGAATACCATGCTTCCATGATGGAACCTTGGGATGGCCCTGCATCCATTGCATTTACTGATGGGGAAACCTGCGGCGCCGTGCTAGACAGAAATGGTTTGCGGCCATCTCGATACTATGTGACAAAAGACGGCTTGGTTGTTATGGCTTCTGAG
>NZYH01000054.1 GCA_002697825.1 Nitrospina sp.
GTTATATTCGCCCTTCTATTTATCAGTACTTAGCACCCTACACCACAACACATTTAACTGTTTATTTATGGGGATTTAAGGTAACTTGCCACGAGAAATAGAATAGCGTTTAAAATAAATTAATAGCGATACAATTTCTCTTAATTTTGTTTAAAGCAAAACTGCCTTTTTGAAAATTTATGCTGGAACAATATACGGGTGCCGCAATCATGTTTCTGTTTGCCATGGGAATCGCCTGTGGAATGGTTGCAATGACGTCTTTGTTGGGGCCGAAAAGACATTTTGCTGATAAAATGGAGCCCTTCGAATGTGGCGAAAGCCAGTTAGTATCCCCTCACCAAAGATTCTCCGTCAAGTTTTATCTGGTGGCGGTTTTATTTGTCCTATTTGATATCGAAGCTATTTTCTTTTTCCCCTGGGCCATTTTATTTAGGAGGCTCGGTCTTTTTGGCTTCGTGGAAATGCTTTTATTTATCCTGATCCTCGGGATCGGTTTGCTATACGTTTGGAAACGCGGAGGTTTGGATTGGGAGTAACTCACTAGTGTGGGGGAGGACATTGCCCATTGGGCAAAATGTTGTTGCTATATAGACTAGCGTTTGACTTGATTGAAAGAGCAAAAAATGTCTGACACAAAATTCATTGACCTTATAAAAAGTAAATACGGCCACTTAGTATTAGACAGTCACAATTTTCGTGGCGACCAAACGGTCACGGTTAGGAAAGATTGCGGAAATGATTTTTTTAAATTTCTGAGAGATGAACCAGAGCTGGCGTTTAATTTCCTTATGGATATTACTGCCGTTGATTACTTATCAAAAAAAACCGAACGCTTTGAAGTGGTCTATCACTTTTACTCCCTAAAACATAACGATAGACTGAGAATAAAAATACCGATTCCAATGAAGGACTGTATCGCTGACACGATCACTCCTCTGTGGAAAACTGCAAACTGGTATGAAAGAGAAATTTGGGATATGTACGGAATTAAGTTTCGCAATCATCCAGATTTAAAAAGAATTCTTCTTTACGAAGAGTTTAATGGTCATCCTTTACGCAAAGACTATGCGGTTAATAAAAGGCAGCCCCTGATCGGGCCGCTGAATTAGGGTTATAAAATATGTGGGTTGATTTAGGGATCACATTAGTAAAAATTCTTTTTATCATAGGTCTCACTGTAGGTTTTTTTGCTCCCATTTTGACATGGGTGGAAAGAAAACAAAGTGCCATCATGCAAGACCGAATCGGTGCTAATCGAGCAGATATACTAGGTTTCACTGCACTAGGTTTGTTCCACTGTATCGCGGACGCTGTGAAGATGTTTACTAAGGAAGATTTTATTCCAGAAGGTGCGAATAAAATTCTACATACGCTAAGCCCTATCATTGCGGTGGTTCCGGCAATTCTCACTTTTGCTGTTGTCCCCTTCGGTGGGCAATACACGATTTTTGACAAAGAGGTCAATCTCGTCATATCTGATTTGGATGTAGGCCTCCTCTTTGTATTTGCAATAGCATCTCTTGCAACGTACGGATATGTAATCGCGGGTTGGAGTTCCAACAACAACTGGTCCCTATTGGGTTCGATGCGAACAGCATCGCAAATGATTTCTTACGAGGTCACGATGGGCCTCACCATTGTTGGCGTTCTTATGGTTTATGGTTCCATGAAGTTAACGACGATTGGTGCGATACAAGAAGATTTTTTTAGATGGGGCTTATTTTTGCAACCTTTAGGATTCTTTATGTTTCTTACCGCATCGATTGCCGAGAATAAAAGAATACCCTTTGATAATCCTGAAGCTGAATCTGAAATCGTTGCAGGTTATTTCACGGAATATAGTGGTCTAAAGTTCGGAATGTTTTTCATGTCCGAGTTTATTGAAATGGTCACCATCGGCGCCATAATGACCATTTTATTTTTTGGAGCATGGCATATTCCGTTTTTAACAACCGCCACTTTGCTCGGATGGTTTGATTTTCTTGGTACCACTGGATCAAATATTCTGGTGATGTTGATTCAAGTTGGGGTGTTTTTCTCGAAAGTAGTTTTCTTTATCTGGTTACAAATGACAATTCGATGGACCCTTCCTCGTTTTCGTTATGACCAGATTATGAAATTGGGTTGGAAGATTCTTCTACCTCTTTCTTTAGCAAACATTCTGGTAACCGGGATTGTTATCCTGGTGCTGAATTAAAAGGAGGCCGACCATGGCCTATTATGTAAATAGAAATATTAAGATGACTTGGTGGGAAAAGATTTATCTCCCTGAAATTATCAAAGGGATGGCTATCACATCCCGCCATTTCTTTATGAACCTCTTTGGGTTCGTGCCATTTTTACTGGGAACAAAAAAAGAAAGACCTATTATGACGGTCTATTATCCTGAAGAACAGGTGCAATACCCCATCGCTTACCGGGGACGACCGGTATTAGCTCAAAATGAAGATGGGCAACCGGCATGTGTTGCCTGTGGCTTGTGTGAAATTGCATGCCCAGCCTATTGCATTCATATTGAGCCTGGGGAAAACAGCGGAAAACAAAATCAGTATGAACGCTGGCCTGATGTTTTTAATATCGATTATGCAATTTGTATTTTTTGTGGAAACTGCGAAGAAGCCTGCCCAGAAGAAGCAATTTTCATGAGTGATGATTGTGAAATATCGATGTTGGACCGCAAAAAAATGCTCTACACAAAAGAACAGCTTTTAACACCGGTGGCCGAATTGCAAAAACGAATTGAGTTCACCCGTAACATGTACGCCAAATGGAATTATTAATTTTTTATCCTATTGCTGGTTTGTGTGTGGCTCTAGCTCTAGGTGTTATTTTCAATAACAGCCCTGTTGGCTCTGCCATGTGCCTCATCGGTATGATGCTTGGCCTTGCAGCAATATTTGTACTATTGCAGGCCCATTTTATTGCCGTCCTGCAGATTATTATTTATGCAGGCGCAATCATGGTTTTGTTCATGTTCGTCATTATGCTTTTGAATTTAAAACAAGCTAACTCTGCTGACTGGGTAACTAGAGATAAAAATCTTTTTATTTCTATTCTTACCGGCGCGCTTGCATTAGGAATTGTTTACAAAATTGTCGATATAACCTTTATGGCTAACTTAGATTCACCAGCAATCCTTCCTGACACATTTGGGACGGTAGCCACAGTAGGAGAAGCCTTATTCACTGATTTCGTGTTGCCATTTGAAGTGGCTTCGCTTTTATTGTTAGCGGCTATGATCGGGGCGGTCGTCCTGGCAAAGCCCAAATTGGACTAATTATGTTTGAAGGCTCAGTACCTATAGCGCATTATTTGACGTTGAGCGCAGTTCTATTTGTAATCGGAATTGTTGGGGTTTTAGTGAGACGGAATGTAATCGTTGTATTCATGTCTATCGAGATCATGTTGAATGCTGTGAACATTTCGTTGATCGCCTTCGATCATTATTTAAATTTATCAAACGGTCAGATTTTCAGTTTTATGGTCATGTGTGTTGCAGCTGCAGAAGTATCGGTAGGACTTGCAATAATCATAGCTCTACATCGCAACAAGCCAACGGTTAATCTTGATGAATTCAATCTGTTGAAGTGGTAATAAAAGAATGTTGTTAAAACTCACTTGTCTGGTTCCCCTATTTCCGTTGATCGGATCTATCATCAACGGTTTTTTTGGTCTGCGGATTGGGAAAAATGCAGTAGGCATTATTGCCGCTGGAAGCATGGCCCTGTCCTTCCTAACATCCATACTGGTTTTTATCGGTTTCCTCCTGTTGCCTGAGGGTCAACATATTTTTGAGCAAGTTGTTTGGAGTTGGTTTGGTGCCGGTGACTTTTCCGTTGATTTTGGTTTTCAGGTAGATCCTTTGACTTTAGTCATGATGTTTGTAGTCACGGGGGTTGGTTTTATCATTCATGTATACGCTATTGGTTATATGCATGAAGAATATAGTTTCTATAGGTTCTTCGCCTACTTCAATTTGTTTGCCAGCGCCATGCTACTTCTCATAATGGGTAACAACTTCTTACTCATGTTTATTGGATGGGAAGGTGTGGGGTGCTGCTCGTATTTTCTTATCGGTTATTACTTTGAAAAGAAATCTGCTTGCGATGCAGGCACAAAGGCTTTCATCGTCAATCGGGTTGGAGACTTCGCATTCCTTTTGGCAGTCATGTATATTTTCAACATCTTTGGAACTATTGATTTCTCTGATGTCATGCATGCGGCACCTGAAAAACTGGTATACGCTGGAGAGGCTGTCACCATAATCACTATGCTGCTATTTGTAGGAGCAACGGGTAAATCGGCTCAGATCCCACTATACACCTGGTTGCCGGATGCAATGGAAGGCCCTACCCCTGTTAGCGCATTGATTCATGCTGCCACCATGGTCACCGCAGGGGTTTACATGATTGTACGATGCAACGCCTTATTCAATCTGGCACCCATGACAATGTTGGCGGTCGCTGGCATTGGTGCCGCTACGGCAATTATGGCTGCCACGATTGGTATGACCCAGTTCGATATAAAACGCGTATTGGCGTACTCCACTGTTAGCCAAATCGGATATATGATGCTGGCATGTGGAGTCGGTGCATACACCGCCGCAATTTTTCATCTTGTAACCCATGCATTCTTCAAGGCCTGCCTTTTTCTAGGTTCTGGAAGCGTCATTCATGGTATTCATGGCGAACAGGATATGCGGAAGATGGGTGGGCTAAAAAATTATATGCCCGTGACATACTGGACATTTTTAGTCTCAACTCTTGCCATAGCAGGTATACCGCCATTGTCTGGGTTCTTTAGTAAGGACGAGGTTCTTTATCATGCGTTAATGGATGGAAATATTATCTTTTGGGGAATGGGTATATCGGCCGCATTGTTAACAGCATTCTATATGTTCCGCTTAGTCTTTATGACATTTCATGGCGAGTCGCGCGTAGATCCGAACGTTCATCCGCATGAATCACCAAAAGTCATGACAATGCCTCTGGTCATCCTAGCCGGACTGGCAACAGCAGGAGGAATATTAGGAATCCCACTTTTTCACGGCTGGCATATTCTGCATAACTGGTTGGAGCCGGTGCTTCATTTCGACCTTGCTAATGCGTTGCACCACTCCGAACATATTTTGCATGAAGCCGGTCGACATGCACCTTCATGGGCACATTTACTCGACCCAAAAGAACACAATATATGGCTGGAGATGTTCCTGATGGTCTTCTCTGCTTGTGTTGCCATTACAGGAATTGCTGCGGCTTACATCTTTTATATTAAGCGACCTGATTTACCTGAAAAGTTTACTAAAGGTCAATGGGGATTCGAATTAGTGCAAAACAAATATGGTGTCGATGAACTTTATGATGAGACTTTTGTGAAACCCACGGTAGAAGCATCTAATTTACTTTGGAAAGAATGCGATGCCAAGGCCATCGATGGAAGCGTCATTGGAACTGCTAAAATTATTGGATGGCTCAGTAAACAGGCCCAAGCCTTTCAATCGGGTTTTGTTCGCAATTACGCATTATTCATTGCAGTAGGTTTCATCAGTCTTTTACTGATTATGTTTTAGAAAATTATGTTTTTAACGTTAATTACTTTCTTGCCAATTATCGGTGCCATTCTTCTTGCCTTTTTCCCAAAGGAGAATGAAGGTGCGATCAAACAAACTGCCCTTGCGGTTGCGGCTGCTGACTTTTTGCTTTCTCTGCTCTTGTGGACTAACTTCGATAACTCCACTCACAAAATGCAGTATGGGCTTAATATCCCTTGGATAGAATCCTGGGGAATCAATTACCATATTGGCTTAGATGGTATTTCCTTGCTTCTCTATGTCATGACTACATTCCTGACGATGCTCTGTATCATCGCCTCATGGGAAGTTAAAAAACATATTCGCGAATATATGATGGCAATGCTGGCTCTGTCTACCGGCATGCTGGGCGTCTTTATTTCTCTTGATCTCTTCATGTTCTATGTATTTTGGGAATTCCAACTGGTACCTATGTATATCATTGTGGGTGTTTGGGGTGGTCCAAGACGAATTTATGCTGCAGTAAAGTTTTTCATCTATACCGCAGTTGGTTCTCTGCTGATGCTTGTAGCTATCATCTGGATCTATTTTCATATCAAACAAACAACAGGAGTTGCCACAGCAGATATTCTATTTATTACCGAGCATATCAGTGCACCTCTGGATACTCAAAAATGGTTATGGTTGGCCTTTTTTCTAGCATTTGCAATCAAAGTACCGATGTTCCCTTTCCACACTTGGTTGCCTGATGCACATGTTGAAGCCCCAACAGCTGGTTCTGTAATATTAGCAGGTGTCTTATTGAAAATGGGAACCTATGGATTCTTACGTTTCAACTTACCGTTCTTCCCACAGGCTTCTTATGACTTCATGCCATTTATTGCATGGTTATCTATTATAGGAATCGTATATGGTGCTCTAGTATCAATGGTGCAGGAAGATTTAAAAAAACTTGTTGCCTATTCCAGTGTCAGCCATCTCGGATTTGTCATGCTGGGTATTTTTGCATTGAACGAATATGGAATTCAAGGCGCCTTGATTCAGAATATTAATCACGGTATCAGTACCGGAGCCCTCTTCCTTCTGGTAGGAGTAATTTATGATCGACGCCATACCAGATTGATCAAAGAGTTTGGTGGGCTTTCTAAACAGATGCCCATTTACGCGGTCTGTTTTATGATCGTAGCACTTTCATCTATAGGTCTGCCGGGAATGAACGGGTTTGTCGGAGAGTTTCTTATTTTGCTAGGAATTTTTCAAGTAAATGGACTCTGGGCAGCCTGTGCAACTTCCGGGGTTATCTTGGCAGCTTGTTACATCCTCTGGATGTTTCAGAGGGTTATGTTCCTGGAATTAAAAAATCCAAAAAATATGAAATTAAAAGATATGAACATGAGAGAACTTATTACCATTGTTCCTCTACTCATTTTAATTTTCTGGATTGGTTTATATCCGAAACCATTTATGAAAACTTTTGATGCCTCTGTAAATAATCTGGTCAGCAAAGTCTCTCCAGATAATTTTCGCCCTAAGCAAGATCATAACGCCGGCGAACACCATGCTTCACTTATAACAAAAACAGAACTGGCTAAGTTGAACGCGCAGCTCAAGACTAGCCATAACTGATTAAGGAATAGTAAATAGTGAAACCGATACTCGCACCTGAATCCATAGATCTTATTGCCTTAGCACCAGTCCTTGTACTGAGTGTTTTTGCTATGGGCGTGCTTGTATTGGATTTATGGGCAGGAAAAAATAAAACGCTCGTCATGTTCGTAAGCCTTGTCGGGTTATTAATGACTGCCATCAGTGCATTTGCAAAAAATCCTATCCCCGCATTTGCTTTTACAGACAGTTACATCGTCGATCACCTGTCACTATTTTTCACTTGTATTTTTACTCTTAGCTCAGGAATGGCAATTCTACTCTCAGAAGATTATAACGAGCGCGAAGGAATTAAAGTTGGGGAATATTATGCCCTGATTCTACTTTGCACCGTTGGCATGATAGTTCTGGCTTCTTCAACAGATATGATTATGATTTTTCTTGGTATTGAAATTGTATCTATATGCCTTTATGTTCTGGCAGGGTTTAAAAGAGATGATCCTGTTTCCAACGAAGCAGCCCTTAAATATTTCCTGTTGGGTGCATTTGCGACAGGCTTCCTGCTTTATGGTATGACATTGGTTTATGGCTCAACGGGAAGCACCAATCTCTTTAAAATTGCTGACTTTGTTAAAACAGAGGGGGCGCAGTCCAATCCTCTTCTTTTGATGGGCATTGTACTTTTAGTGATTGGTTTGGGATTTAAAGTAGCCGCAGTTCCTTTTCATATGTGGGCTCCCGATGTTTACCAAGGCTCGCCAACACCTGTGACAGCCTTCATGTCAGTGGGTCCCAAAGCAGCAGCATTTGCTGCTTTCTTTCGTGTATTTACTGAAGCCATTCCAGAAATGGCACCATCATGGGAAATACTATTGTGTGTTATCGCTGTCCTGAGTATGTTTGTGGGTAATCTGGGTGCTATCATGCAAACTAATATCAAAAGAATGTTGGCATTCTCCAGTATTTCGCATGCAGGATACTTATTGATTGCGGTTATAGCAAAAAGCTCACTAGCGGGTTCAGCCCTGTTGTTTTACCTGCTCGCCTATTCTTTTACAACTTTTGGAGCATTCGGAATCGTTATTTTGCTGGGCAGAAAAGGCCAAGAAAATTTAGAAATAGAAAATTATTCCGGTCTGGCATACAAGCACCCAATACTGGCTTTAAGCATGACAGTCTTTCTTCTGTCGTTAGGAGGACTACCTCCTTTCGCGGGGTTTGTAGCCAAATTCTATATTTTTAGTGCCGCTATGGAGGAAGGTTTCGTCACCCTGGTTATTATCGCGGTCCTTAACAGCGCCATTTCATTTTACTACTATCTTAAAGTAGTAGTTTTCATGTATATGAAAGAACCTGCTGGGGAATTTCAAATCTCTCTGACACCTATGACTCTATTCGTAGTTATCATAGGAATTATCGGAACCATTGAATTAGGTATTTTTCCAGATTCAATCATCGCCCTTACCAGCATCCCCTAAAACTTAGAAATTTCCTCTGACTCTTCTAATTATTCGCATTTGTCTTTTTATTAACCTTTACGTATCTAGCTCAACCTTTTAGGTTTATAATTAACTGCGCTTGGTAAACTATTAATTTTAAGCAAGTAATTAAATCCCAAACTGGTCATATTTAATTAATTAAGATATAATTTACAACCTTCTATCACTAAAAAATAATATAGCGAGCTTGAAAAATTTATGAAGATGCATCATTTGGATAAGGAAAAGGTTGAGGCCATCATGCTTAAAGTAAAGCAGGTGGTAGAATCGGGACAATACCCCGCAGATGTCATTGAAGAAATTTTTAAGCTATCGGAAGTTGATGGGGAGAAGTTTTTAGAGTGTAAAGCTCATCCCATCCAGAANGAAAAAGTAAATTTNGAAATNGANCNAGANAAAGGNGTNCGCTTTTTTGACCCTTTNAATTTTTTCACCCGGGGAATCTATAAGGATATGGACGGTTTGACCGTNTGGACCCAGGACAATTTAAAAGAACCCTGGGAATATGATGAATGAGTAATAAAGCCTGTTTAAGTCCTTAAAAAAACAAAAATAAAGCTCAANAANNTTTNTGAAATTATTNAGNCNNNCTTTTAACTTTTTTCTTGGTCCTTGCTAAAATCATAGGAGCCTTTTCTTGGCAAAGATGCTGTAAAGNTATCNGCNGNNTCTTTCATNGCCAAGTCTTTAGCATCNCCTTCTTCTTGGGCTTTTTTCCTTGCNANNGCTTCTTTTTCTTCATCTGTTAAATTTTCTTCAGANTCAGCCTCTTTNCCCTCTTCGATCGCAGTTTGNTNGCTCNCCTCTANCTNAGCNTTTTCCTCNTCTTCTTGTGCCTCTTTCATAGAAGATTTGAAATTTTTAATACTGCGACCAAAAGCACTNCCGATTTCGGGCAGTTTTCCCGCCCCAAATATAATCATTATAATGACCAAAATGATCATCAATTCAGGAAATCCAATTCCCATCATAATTCGTACCCTCCGCAATATTTACAAACAACCCCAGTTTTACATTGAACCAGAGTTTAATCTAAAAAAACATCATTGATTTATCTAAGTTTATCCTTTTTGGGTTATTAAATACAAGGGAATAGTAAACTAGATTTAAAAAAGACATATTTACCTTCAAATTAAGGGGTATCCTCCTTGGCACTTTAAATACAAATCGCTACCCATAAAAATACAAATGAAAATCTTATTAGTTTTGAAAATNTGGGCTTAGATCCAAAACTAAAACACCAAATTAAAACTAGNAACTGGTAAGTACAACACAGCAACTTTTTCGAAATTGAATCATGCTTCCCGCAAAGACTCAATTGCTTTTTTATAATCGTTGCTATTGAAAATCGCTGAACCCGCAACCAACACACTAGCGCCTGCAGCCTTAATTTCTCCTGCATTCTCCGTTTTGATACCACCATCGACTTCTAATTCAATAGGGTTTTCGTAATGCGACATCACATCATTCAGGTTCTGAATTTTATCCAGCATGGAGGGAATAAACTCTTGTCCACCGAACCCAGGATTCACAGACATCAATAACACCATATCTATCTCGTGGAGAATTTCTTCTATNGAGGAAAGGGGTGTAGCTGGATTAAGTACAACTCCTGCTCGAACTTCTTGCTCCTTAATTAATTGAATAGTACGATTCAAATGAGTACAGGCTTCCACATGGACGGTTATGATATCAGAACCTGCACTAGCAAAATCCTTAATATAAGCATCCGCATTTTCAATCATTAAGTGGACGTCTAAAGGCAAATTCGTTACTTTGCGGACAGATTCCACAACTGCAGGTCCAATAGTAATGTTTGGGACAAAATGTCCGTCCATTACATCGACATGGATCCAGTCAGCCCCAGCCTGTTCTACTGCTTGAACCTCGTTATTCAAACAACCAAAATCAGCTGAAAGAATGGAAGGCGCAATTATTACCTCTGGATTTTTTTCTGCCATTTAATAAACTTCCTTTTTGATGACTACCGAAAAAATTTTTTGAAGCATATCACAAAGCCCGAACGCTGTCCCGATATTATACAATGGTTATAAAAAACCATTTTCCTTATAATGGGAAAGTTTATCTTAATCAAAAAAATTGAACTGTGGAATCCAAANTAATATTACTTAGAGAAAAGATCAAATCCTATTTGATGCAAGACCATAACATGCTTATATTGGCTGCTTTNATTGGATTTCTTGCCGGTTTAGCNTCCACCGCCTTTAGGTGGATGATTGAGTTTTTTGGGATAGTTTTTTCATCTGAAGGACTATCATGGGTTGGNATCACNGGCACAGCAATACCTTTTCTCATGCCCCTCATGCCCATGTTTGGAGGAATCATCACTGGAGTAATATGTCATTTCTTTCCAGATGCCGTTAAAGAAAATGGGGTGCACCGGGTGATGCATGCTGTGGCACTGAAAGCAGGTAAGATCCGTAAACGGACTCTTCTCACCTGTTCTGCGACTTCCGCATTGACCATCGGTTCGGGTGGGTCTGCAGGTCGTGAGGGACCCACCGTGCAAATCGGATCAGCAGTAGGATCGGCCTTAGGAAATCTTTTTCATTTATCCAGAGAACGAGTCCGAGTGCTAGTAGGTTGTGGGGCGGCGGCCGGGATTGCAGCATCTTTCAATGCCCCTCTTGCAGGAGTACTATTTGCTCTTGAAATCATTCTTGGTGATTTTACCATCCATACTTTTAGCCCTATCATTGTTGCTTCAGTAATTGGAACCGCAACTGGAAGAGCTTTNGANGGAAACGAAATAACATTTCAGGTTCCTATTCATCAACTCGTCAGCTACTCCGAAATCATTTTTTATCTATTTTTAGGGCTTTTATGCGGCCTGGTCTCTCGATTGTTTACTTTGGCTTATTTTAAATCCTTTGATTTTTTTGATACTAAAATCTCTATTCCCAAACCCCTGAAACCGGCTTTAGGTGGATTGATAGTGGGTATCATTTCTCTGGGCTTTCCAGCAGTCCTTGGGAATGGTTATGANTTTATGGAACAGGCATTATCTGGAGACCTATTATGGAGTATGGCGTTTATATTAATCTTTCTTAAAATTTTCAGNACTTCAATAACCCTTGGTTCAGGAGGCCTTGGGGGTGTTTTNGCTCCATCGCTTTTTATAGGAGCTATGCTNGGTTCTGCNTTTGGTGCCCTGGTGCATGGAATTGTTCCAGAATTAACGGCTTCCCCTGAAACTTATGCTCTTGTAGGTATGGGTGCTGTAGCAGGTGCAGTTATGCAAGCACCTTTAACCAATATCTTAATGCTATTTGAATTAACAAATGATTACACTATCATTTTNCCTATTATGATTACCTGCATAGTTTCTGCNTATACATTTAGAGGGTTTTCAAAATACTCTATTTACATTGAAAAACTTCTTAATGAAGGGATAAATATNCAACATGGTCGAGAAGTTTCTATTTTAAACTCAATACGTGTTGATGATGTGATGAGTAAAGAAGTTACCAGCATTCCTGANGGNATGCCTTTCAAAAAAATTCTCGAAACTATTTCTTACTCTAAAAACTTTTATTTCCCCGTTGTAAACGGCCAAGGTGAAATGTCTGGAATATTATCCTTTCATATGGTGAGAGAAATGATTTTCGAGGAAGAACTTGGTGACTTAGTTGTCGCCAATGACCTCTCTGTAAAACCAGTGAAATTTCTTACTCCCGGTAACAANTTGAATCAAGCAATGGAGTTATTTGCTCAACTGGATGTAGAACAGCTTCCCGTTGTTCATAAAAATGATACCAAAAGAGTCATAGGCATGGTCAATCGAGGTGAGGTAGTNGCGGCTTATAATAGGGAAGTATTAGTTTCTGAGTTTGACCGCTGANCTATTTTCCTAGTTCCTTTATCTANTTCTTAATTCCTTTTATCGTTNTTTTTANAGAATCCNGTTTACTTGGTCATCAGCATTAGCNGTATTTAATGGGAAAAATAATCAAAATATCTGCTAATTAAAATAATGAGGCGTAGTTCTTAAATCTATTCAAAATACCTTNGNGAAAGTTTAAAACCCGGGAAACTTATTCCTTCAAAAAATATGAATTCATTGAAGGAATTTATCATCGAGACTTAGAATATCCGCTATTAATTCATGACCAATTGAATTGGGATGACAAAGATCCGGAAANAAAAAAACAAGTTGGGTTTCTTTTTCAATCATTTTTCCATAAGCCTCGAAATAACTGACAAATTTTCCTGGATAAAGGTCATGAATTTTTGATAAATATGGCTTGAAATTTTCAGGNAAATTATANAATGGNACATGCAAACTGTTTGCTGTTTTTTCAGCTGCGCTACCATAGTNTCCAGTATTACAAATATTAATAAATATTGGCACTCCCCCATCGTTCAATATTGATTTTAAAATAACTTTAAGATTTTCCTGATATTCTGTCAGTGAAACTCTGCGATCTTCTGTTTCAGAAACAGTCGGTTCAGGCAAGTAATGAAGTATNGTTTGTAGCCATTTATAAATTTTTAATCGATTTAACGACCAATTGATTTTTCCTAAAAAAGAGTTTCGTGTCTGAAAGTGGAAGCGATCCGATTTTGTAGCAGGGTAAGAATCGTTCCCACCGAATGATACGATAACAAAATCACCTTTTTTTATCTTTACCGTGTCATCTAACAACAATCTCCCTTGATAAGANGTGAAGCCCGGAGTGGAATAATTTTTAACAACAAGTTTTGAAAAATCAGNAGATTGTTTTAATTTTTCCTTAAGTTTCTGGGGGTAAGAATCTTCAAAGTTCACACCCCACCCAAAACTACTTGAATCCCCTAAAACATGAAGAGTTCGGCCTTCTGCTATAAGGTATTCATCCCCGGAGTATTCCAATGCAATACGATTCCCATTTGAATCCGAAGTAATTGTCCAAGGGGGTAGTTTATTTAAGAATAAAGNAGAGGAGTAATTCGATACAGTAATTTGCAAGTTCGGTTTCANTAAATAACCATAACGCAAATCAGGTTCATAAGCATAAGCATCTTCGTTGACGAAGTTTTGGTTTACAATAAAATTCTGATACCTCGCCAACACCAACGGGTCTAATTCTTCCATCCAAGCAGGAATCTCAAATTTTTTATAAGGAAGGGTCGGTTGAAATCCAGACAACCATAAAACAGTTTCCAAAAAACCNAAAAAAATAAAAACTAAAAATATAGAAAACAGGAAATTCTTTAATTTATTCTCTGTAGGATTTGGTGTCACAACAAAAAGAAGGTTAAGAGTCTACCTTGCTGTATTTATTCAATAATAGAGAATTTCCTACCACAAATACAGAGCTTAAAGACATTGCAGCGGCGGCAAATACAGGTTGCAAAAGAATTCCGTATGACGGGTATAAAATACCCGCGGCAATTGGNATACCAATAATATTATAAATAAAAGCCCAAAATAAATTTTGTCTGATTTTAGACATTGTTGCTTTACTTAATTTAATGGAGTCCACAACTGCCTTAATGTCTGATCCCACTAGAGTAATATCTGAGGCTTCCATAGCCACATCCGTACCACTACCTAAAGCAATCCCAATATCGGCTGCAGCAAGGGCGGGAGCATCATTAATACCGTCTCCTACCATTGCAACGCTATGTCCTGATTTTTTTAGTCTTTCGATTTCAGCTGCTTTTCCAGAAGGCAAAACTTCAGCAATCACTCGCTCAATACCAAGTTGCTCTGCTGCCGCCTTTGCAGTATTTGAATTGTCCCCAGTCAGCATGACAATTTCCAAGCCCATTTCTTTAAGATAATTAATTACCTCTTTAGCATTTGGCTTCAAAGCATCCTCTGTAGCTATTAGACCGGCCACCTCACCTTCAACACAAAGAATTATAGCNGTTTTCCCTTTTTCCATTAGTTTTTCCAAGTGGCTTTCAACGGAAAAGATATCAATTCGTTTATCGATCATTAATGCTTTNTTTCCAAGTAATACCTTCTTATTATTTATTTCACCTTCAACACCAAATCCAGGCAAAGCATTAAAATTACCCGGAACATCAAGCTTCAGTCCTCTTTTTTCCGCCTCAGTTGTAATGGCCAGCGCAAGGGGATGCTCAGAACCTTTTTCCAAGGANCCTGCTAGTATAAGCACTTGATCAACATCCAACTGATTTCCGGGTGCCAAAATAACATCTGCAACTTTTGGCTNTCCNAAAGTCAACGTACCTGTTTTATCAAAAATAACGGTATCAAGATCCTCGACACGCTCTAAGGCTTCGCCCCCTTTTATCAAAATACCCATTTTCGCACCTTGACCTGTTCCGACCATGATAGCAGTCGGNGTTGCCAGTCCTAAAGCNCACGGACAAGCAATGATTAGCACAGAAATAAAAGCCATAAGNGCAAAAGCAAAANTCGAAGTTGAAATCTCAGCAATATCATTACCAAACACCCACCAAAAAATGAAAGAGGCAAAAGCAATCCCTATTATCAATGGCACAAAAATTCCTGCTACTTTATCTGCCAATTTTTGCACCGGTGCTTTCGACCCCTGTGCGTTCTCTACTAGCTTAATTATTTGTGCTAAGGTAGCATCTTGCCCTAAACGCTTTACTTTCATTTTAAAAAATCCAGTTTTATTTATACTGGCACCATAAACATCATCTCCTATATTCTTTTCTACCGGAACACTTTCCCCTGTAATCATAGACTCATCAACCGATGAGTTGCCTTCATATAATTTTCCGTCTACTGGGATCTGTTCTCCAGGACGAACTAGAATACGATCCTCTAGTACTAGTTCTGAAATATGGACATCCTTTTCTTCNTCCCCTCTTTCTACTTTTGCTGTTTTAGGTTGTAATTGCATTAGTTTTCTAACCGCATTCGAAGCACTTCGCTTNGCACGTGATTCCAACCATCGTCCTAATAAAACCAGAGTAATAATCATGACTGATGTATCAAAATAGACCCCCATTTTTTCTNCAGNTTGTTTCAAAAAATAAGGGAAGAAAGTAACGACGGTACTGTATAAATAGGCGGATGAAGTTCCAACCGCGATGAGAGTGTTCATATCTGCGTATCCGTGCTGAATACCCTGCCAAGCACCAAGATAAAACTGTCTTCCGCAATAAAACTGCACAGGAGTCGCTAAAACAAACAAAATAATATTTAAATCNAGAGGAAGAGAAAATTCGTTTTCCTTCATTCCAATAAACACCACAAAAATACTTACCATGCTACTCAAGACTAATTTCATTTTTAAAATAGCTTGATCTTTTATTTTTCGATTTTCTTCATCGGAAGGATAATCATGGTTTGCGGTAAACAATTGATACCCGGCAGCACCCAAAGATTCTTTTAAATCATCAAAACTAATTAGGGACGGAAAATATTCAATAGTTGCTTGCTCTGTGGCTAAATTGACTTTGATATCCGAAACCCCGGTAAGGGAAGAGATATTTTTTTCAACTCTGGAAACACAAGAAGCACAGGTCATGCCCTCTACCAGAAANGTTTGACGAGTGGCAGGTATTTCAAAACCAAGTTTTTGAATCTCTTTTGGAAATTGTTCTGCGGTTATTATTGCGGGATCAAATTCTACTATTGCCGTTTCATTAGCAAAATTTACTTTTGCATAATAAACACCCTCTAACCCGCCAATTTTTTTTTCTATTCGTGCGGAACAACTGGCACAGCTCATCCCCCTAACAGTCATAATCACTTTTTTATTTTTTTCTAAAATAAAGTCTCGCATCACTTATAGATTAAACCCATAATGCTTTAGTGGATAAATTCTTTTGATACTAATGAGTTTTTTAACATTAATAGAACCTTTTGGATTAAACACAAGATATTAATGAAAAAATAAGGAAGGGTTTAAATCAACTATTTTTGTTTACTGAGAAGGGTTTTTAGGGTAAGAAATCCATAACCTATTAAAAAAAAGCCTATTAGGCCACTCGAAAATGAATTCTGCCCGACGGCACTGGTAAAAACAAAAATTCCCATACCGCTTAAAAGTAGCCCCAGAAAAAAATAAGCACCNGTTCTATAAAAAGGCGTTTTTGATTCAGATTTTTCTATTTCACCTCGCTTTTGCTTGAGCTGCCAACGCCATCTAAGAATATAATAAGTTTGCCGAACCCAGTTTATTAACCCCGCATCTTCAATCAGGCTGGTGCGGCAGTACATGCAATGGCTATCTGTATTGCGGTTGGGGAAACCACAATTAAGACATAGCTTTGACTCTTGATTTCCACTTAGAGTTATCGGTTCTTTTTTAGAGTCATCCATTTATAGCTCCTGATTTATCTTATTAATCGGCTACCAATATGAATAAGTTTAAAAAATCTTTGTTGTTTTAAGGATGCGAAATTCTATTACTTATATACAAAGCTGTCAATTTTCATTAGCCCATGGATATAGATACGGTTAATATTTTTTTTAAAATGCCATTTCAATTACCCGATTGCCTTGCTGCATTGATTTGTCTATAATCCCATTTTTAAAAATCCAGCCAATAGCAATGAAGACCATAATTTTATTAATTTTGTCTATAGTTTTAATTTTCCCGGCTTATGGTGAAAAACCAGTACCGATGGGCATGGTATTAATTCAAAAAGGAGCTTTCCAAATGGGAAGCAAAAAATCTATGCTTGAGTTGAGGCCACATGATCTATTTAATACCGATAGACATACATTGGGTCCTGAAAATCCCGCGCACGAAATCTATCTTGACAGTTTTTATATAGATATATACGAAGTCACAAATTCTGCTTATGCCAAATATATGGAGAAAACAGGAGCTAAAAACCCAAAGGGTTGGAATAATANAGATTTTAACAAGTTGCAGCAGCCTGTGGTGGGAATGAATTGGAAAGAAGCCGTAAAATTTTGTAAATGGAACGGGAAACGGTTGCCGACAGAAGCGGAGTGGGAAAAAGCAGCTCGAGGAAAACGTCCAGTAAAATATCCTTGGGGTAACACNCCTCCTGATTCCAACAATCTCAACTATAATGAGGAAATAAAAAAAACTACGGCGGTTGGTTCTTTCGAAAAGGGAAAGTCAGATTATGGCCTCTATGACCTTTCTGGGAATGTATCCGAATGGGTAAGCGATTGGCATTCTCCTGAATACTATCTCTTTTCGCCAAAAAAAAATCCCCAAGGGCCCAAGAAAGGACAATATAAAGTTATTCGTGGAGGTAGCTGGAGAAACAACGCTGAAGACGTTAACCTTGTATATCGAAATGCCACCACTCCTAGAAACCGTTCTTTGGCAATCGGCTTTCGCTGTGCCAAGTCGTCAGACTAGGGCTGCAATTGTTTGATTTTATCCAATAGGATATTTGCAATTTCTTTTTTGCTCATTCGGGGAAGATTTTCAATTCTTTCACTGGAATCAATTAAGGACACCTGATTATTGTCCGACTGAAATCCGATGCCGGGCGCGCTGATATCGTTAGCCACAATCAAGTCGAGTTTCTTATTTCTTAACTTTTCTAGCGCACTTTGAATCAAGTTTTGCGTTTCCGCTGCAAATCCAACTACAAACTGTTTAGTTTTAACTTTAGAAACTTCCATTAGAATATCTTTAGTAGGGACAAGATTCAGAACCAAGCTATCCCCGCTACACTTTTTAATTTTTTCCTTTTCCAGTGTTTCCGCTGTGAAATCTCCTACCGCCGCAGTCATAACTAGCACATCACATTCAGGCAAATACTTCTGTACCAAACTATTCATTTCTGCTGCAGTTTTACAAAGCGTGAATTTAGCTACCGGTGGCGGTTTAAGATAGGTAGGACCGCTGATCAAAGTCACTTCAGCGCCTCGTATTTGCGCCGTGTCAGCAATCGCATATCCCATTTTCCCGGAGGAGGGATTAGAAAGATACCTGACTGGGTCCAAGGGTTCATGAGTCGGACCCGCTGTCACAAGAATTCTCAATCCCTGCAAATCCTCAAGTTTCGCGAAATGTTTCTTTACCTTATTTAAAATGGTATCGAGATTTGCNAATCGACCGNGGCCAGTGCTCCCACATGCTAATGTCCCTACTTCTGGATCGACAAACTCTACACCTCTTGCTTTTAATTTTTCTATATTCTCCTGAACCGCCAAGTTTTCCCACATACCCCCATTCATTGCAGGCGCAACCATTACATGTCCCTTAAATGCTAAATAGAGACTGCTCAGAGCATCATCTGCCAAACCATTTGCCATCTTGCCTAATGTAGAAGCTGTAGCGGGGGCTACCAATAAAAGGTCGGCTTGCTCAGAAATACGGATATGCTGCATATCAGCAGAGTTTTCAGAATTAAAAAGCTTGTCGTAAACTGGATATCCAGACAGAGCTTCGAAAGTCAAAGGGGTCACAAACTCTCCCGCATTAGCACTCATGGTTACCCGGACCTCACTGCCCTCTTTAATCATCATTCTTAATAATTCAATAGCCTTGTAGGCTGATATACCTGCCGACACCGCTAGCGCAATTTTTTTATTTCTCATTTGATTTCATTCTGGGTTCAATGCCTAGATTATAGTTATTAATTGCAATGCAATCAATGCTTTTGGGAGGCANCTTGCTTTAATTACCTTTTGATCTCAAATTTTAAAATGATTGGAAAACAATGAGTCTAGCGCAAATAGTTGTCTTCCCTTAGTCTACTTATTAAAAAATAGGAAATTTTGAGGATTTATTTTGTGTTAATCCAACCAAGGATTATTCCCCCTTTAATTTAGAAGATTTCCAGTCNTAGGCCCAACCATTAAACATTGCAATAATAGCTCGATTATTATAAAAACTAAGCGCGGAGGGGAAGCAATACATTTTCCGTAACCCTTATAATTTAACAATTCAATAATTACCTTGAGTATAAATTCAAAAAAAATCCTTATAGTAGATGACCCAAATGATCAGCACACATCCCTGTATCAAGAACTTAAAAGTGAAGGTTTTACGGTTTCTATTTTTAGTTCTCTTGAGGATGCAGAAAAGGGTGGATACATACCGCAACTCGTCATAATGAACTCAATATTAAATGGTGAAAGTAGCATTAAATTTATCGAACTAAATAAAAGNCAAAATATACCTACCATTATTTGCTCAGAATGGGGTAAAGATAAAATGAGTTTTNCCATTTGGGCATCTGATTTAAAAGTCGTTAAATCTGGAGATTACAGAGATTTGAAGTTAACCATCCAAGAAATTTTAGGGCAGCTTAAAGGGGTTAGTAACCGATGACGAAATCTACCATCGAACCTAGATTCATTGCTGTTGAAGGTGCTATTGGAGCTGGTAAAACATCTCTAGTTAACCTTCTTGGTGAAAACTATGGGGCAAGATTAATATTAGAGGAAACCGAATCAAATCCATTTATATCTAAATTTTATGAAGATAAAGAAGCATATTCCTTTCAGACCCAAGTTTTTTTTTTACTAAGCCGTTACAACCAATATATGCAACTTGCACAAAGGGACCTCTTCAATTCAGTAGTGGTTATTGACTATTTATTCCAACGGGACAAAGTTTTTGCCCGACTCAACTTGGAAGATCATGAATATAATTTATACGAACAGATTTTCAGCCTGATTGATGCCAAGGCTCCAAAACCGGATTTAGTCATTTATTTGCAGGCCAGCACAGAAGTATTGCAGGAAAGAGTNGCCAAGCGAGGNCGAGATTACGAAGCGTTTATGGACCCAGACTACCTCGATTCGGTAAATAAAGCATTCAACAATTTCTTTTTTTATTATTCTGAGACACCGCTTTTGGTCATAAATACCAATGATATCGACTTCGTTGANAAAAAATGTGACCTTGATGAGTTGATAAAAAAGATTAACAGCCATAAAATAGGCCGAGAATATTACAATCCGCTTGGATCCTGATGGACCGGGACGGAGAAAGCTTAGACCAGACAAATAAACGTTTGAAATACGAAGACCCCAAAAGGCTTTAAGTTTTAGCTTACGTTTATAAGTCACCTTGCTTCTCTTTGGGCAATTGCCTAAGAGTATCGTTGATTTATTTTCGATCTCTTACCCGCCTCCTAACTGATTCCCAGCCATAATTAAAAATAAAAATGAAGAATCTACCTATCACTGTCCCTGCTATTGCAAAACGAAAAAACTCAGGAAAAAAAATTACTGCATTGACTGCCTACGACTACAGTTTTGCAAAATTGCTGGATAGTACTCCNATTGATATCCTTTTGGTTGGCGACTCGCTTGGAATGGTCTCTCAGGGCCATATAAATACCCTATCTGTAACCCTTGAAGATATCGTTTACCACACGCGATGCGTTAACCAAGGGGTAGAAAGAGCATTGGTCGTCGCAGACATGCCTTTCATGTCTTACCAGGTTTCTGTAGAACAAGCCGTGACCAATGCTGGAATTTTAATTCAGCAAGGTGGAGCAGCAGCCGTAAAACTCGAAGGTGGTGAACGGATAATCAATCAGGTAAATGCCATTTTAAAAGCTGGAATCCCGGTTATGGGACATATTGGCTTAACTCCTCAATCAGTTCATCAGTTCGGTGGATATAAAGTTCAAGGCAAAAATTTCCTCGACTCCAAGCAAATCAAACAAGATGCAAAGGATTTGCAAAAAGCGGGGGTCTTCTCCTTGGTTTTGGAAGGAATACCAGAAGAACTGGCCAAAGAAATCACCAATGATCTCAAAATTCCCACTATAGGAATTGGTGCCGGTTCAAATTGCGATGGGCAAATTCTTGTGACCCATGACCTTCTCGGGTTGAATCCTGACTTCGCNCCAAAATTTGTCAAACGTTACGCNCATTTATCAGATGTAATTCAAAATGCAGTCATTGATTTCATTAGNGAGGTTCAAAGTGAAANATTTCCAGGCTCTGAACACGCCTATAATTTAAAAAAAGGCCCCCTTAAGCAGGTGAATAATGATCGTTGATTTAAAACAGCAAACTGTCGTAATTACTACAATTGACGAAATGAAAAAAGTAACTGCCGATTTAGATGGGCAAACTCTGGGCTTGATACCAACAATGGGATATTTNCACGAAGGTCATATGAGCTTGGTAAAGCAATCCATTAAAACCTGCGACTATACCGTAGTCAGCATCTTCGTCAACCCCCGACAATTTAGTCCGAATGAAGATCTGGATATTTATCCCCATGATTTACCAAGAGATTTAGAAAAATTGGGAGCTGNAGGAGTAAATGCGTTATTTCANCCAGAAAAAGAAANNATTTATCCCNAAGGNTTCAAAACAANNATAGANGTGGAANCAATTACNGATCAACTATGTGGAAAAAGNAGACCTGATTTATTCAAGGGTGTGGCAACAATAATTGTCAAACTATTTAATATAATTCGCCCACAACACGCCTTTTTCGGGGAAAAAGATTGGCAGCAACTTGCAGTTATAGAAGCTTTAAACAGGGATTTAAATATGGATGTACAAATTCACAGAGTTCCTCTAATGCGTGAGCCTGATGGTTTGGCTATGAGTTCTCGAAACAACAATCTTTCACCTGAAGAAAGATTAAAAGCTCTTTGTCTTTCAAAATCCCTGAAATTTGCAAGGCAAAAAATTAAGCAGGGAGTTATTTCTTCAACCCAATTACGCCAGAGTATAAAAAATATTATTTCCGCTGAGCATGGTATACAAATTGATTATATTTCTATTTGTGATCCCATAAGTTTAAAAGAAAAATTCGAGGTGAAAGGCCGAACGCTGATCGCACTGGCAGTAAAAATTGGGCCTACTCGACTTATCGATAATTGCATAGTAGAGGGCTAAAAATTGCAAAGAATAATGTTAAAATCAAAGCTGCACAGAGCCTCCGTGACAGCCACTGAAATTGATTATGAAGGNAGTATCGCCATTGATGAGGATTTNCTGGAGCTCGTCGATATACAACCNTATGAGCAGGTNCATATATACAATATCAATAGTGGTAGTCGCTTTATNACTTATGTTATAGCTGCCAAACGGGGTTCAGGTATATTTTCCATAAATGGAGCAGCTGCACGCCTCGCGCAGATAAATGATCGCATCATCGTTGCGGCTTATGGTAATATAGATACTGATAAAGAAAAATATCAGCCAAAAACATTACTCCTCGATGCATTAAATAAAGTGGTTGAGGATGACTAATTTTAAATAGGAAATTTTAACCGGGCAATGGTTTTTTAATTGCTCCTAAAAACAAAAAGAGGATAAGTTGGGAGAAATATTCAATTATTTGGCATTCGGATTTATGTTATGGATGTGCATGGATTGTATTCAAAGACGTGAACATTTTGTCTGGATAATAATTATAATTCTGCTTCCGCCAATTGGAGCCGTAGCATATTTTTTTGCAATCAAAAATAGGTCTGGCAGTGTAGCCACAAGTAGGGCAACGGGCGGCAACATTATTCCTTTTGGTAAATCCGANANAAAAGAAGTAGAGACCGATGAAACTCTACAATTAAAAGATTTAATTGGCAAATATCAAAAAGCATATCACTACGAAAAACTCGGACAAGCTTATGTTGAACAAAAAAATTATGACTCCGCTATAGCCAATTTTGAAGAAGCTATCCAGCGCGATCCTGAAATGCTGGAGGCTAGATACGGTCTTGCAAAATGCCTACATGGTTTGCAACGCTATGATGAAGCCGCTACCGCATTAGAAAAACTAACCGCTCTGGATAAAAAATATGACTACGGAAATGCCATTTTTGGACTAGCTGAATCNTACCGTTTAGCTGGAAATGATGAAAAGGCATTAGCCGCATATGGAGAAGTGATTAACTCGTTTCATTTCTTCAAAGCTTATTATCACTACGCACGGCTACTGGATAAAAATGGCAAAAAGCAGGAGGCCATAGACTACATGAAAAGCATTGTTGGTTCCTCAAAAGATCTGCCTGATTATAAGCTGGAAAAAGAGCGCTTNTGGATNGATGAAGCCTATAAATATTTAAGGAAGAATGGCATTGAATTAGCATAAATATAAAGGCTATTACCCTTAAATTATGACCATCCTCTCAAATAATTTAAAAGTAATCCGCAAAAATCTAAACTGCACACAGACANCCTTGGCTGAAGTCCTTGAAATAGGATTCAGAACCTATGTCCGCTATGAGGCAGGTGAAAGAGATGCCCCCATTGCAACGTTGGTAAAACTAGCACGATTAGGAAACATTTCTCTAGACCGCCTGTTGACAACANAANTTTTTCCTGAAGATTTAAAAGTTCCCGACCAAAANATTTTTCCAACTTCAAAAGCTCCCCTAGAAGTTATTGGAGGTGGTTTAGAAGAAGGACGCCTTATGTTTAAAGGCTTATTAAATGACAATCTAATTAGCACCAATAAAGAAGAGCAAAAACTTCTTAAATTTTTTCGAGAAATGAACCCCACCAATCAAAAAAAGTTTTTACAAGATACCGAATGGGCTTTTACCAATACTCGCAAATCTGCTCTCTATCGCAAAACAAAAAAAATCTCNCGCAAAGAAGAAAAAGCTAAAAACGCTATNAAACTCAGAAATTTGGCAAAATCTATCAAAAAAACCACCGTCCGCGGCTAACCGGCTAGCCATCGAAATTATTTGTCAAANACCTCATGGAATCTGGTAGAAAAAAAATCAACCAATAGATCTATTGGTTACTAACCTTGCTTCAAACTATTTGCGTAGAAATTTTTTAAGGATGTCGTCCATATCGAATAGAAGCGATATGGGCCTTCCGTGTGGGCAGGTAAATGGCATACTCGTTTGCTCTAAATCAGAAATCAGTTTGCGAATCTGTTCAAGGTTCAAAGGGTGGTTTACCTTAATTGCATTGCGGCAGGACATCATTATCAAGATATCTTCATATTTGTCATGCAAAATATCTTCATGACCTCCTTTTGGAAGAAGCTCGATGGTATCTCGAAGTATTTTTTCATTATCAATATTTTTCAGAATAGCTGGAACAGAACGCAAAAGAAACTCGTTCTTACCAAAGGTTTCNAGTTCCAACCCCAAATGTTGCAATCGTTCAAGATGAGGAGTCAGTATTTCTGTCTCTGCAGCAGAGAGTTCAACCGTAAGTGGAAATAAAAGGTTTTGCACTTCGATTTTTCTTTCCTTTGCTGCTTCGCGGAACCTTTCATATAAAATTCGTTCATGGGCCACATGTTGGTCTACCACCAATAATCCCTTTTTTCCCTGCATAATAATAAATGAGCTATCTAACTGACCCAGCGGTTCAAATTCGGAGTAAATAAGATTCGAAACTGGAATGGGTGGCTTATCGAAACCTATAACCTGTTGGGGTGAAGAAGGCACTTGCTGTTCGAAACCAACTGAATAATTCTTTCCTCTTAAAAGCTCGGATATTTTTTCTTGTTCAAACGAACAAGTTTCATACTTTTTGCTCACTCCAGAAGGTATCTTTTGTTTAAAAACGCGATTTTGAGAACTGGGACTTATTGGGATATCGTCATAANCAGGTCGAGTTTCTTCGACNGGTGTCTGTAAATTTTTCTCAAGGGCATCGCGGATACTTCGTGATACAAATTGATGAACATCCTGCTGAAAAGCAAAACGCACCTCAGCTTTAGAGGGGTGAACATTCACATCCAATAACTTGGGGTCCATGTTCAAAAATAAAAATAGGGCCGGATGTTGACCTTTTGGCAATAAATGACTATATCCTTGCTGTGTGGCATGAAGTATTACCTTATCACGGACGAATCGTCCATTGATGAAGCAATATTGTGCAGACCGATTAGATCGGCTATATACCGGATTTGAAACATAGCCTTGCAGCTTATAATCTGCGGAATTTGATGTAACCTGCACCAATGACTTGGCAAGATCAGCTCCAAAAAGTTCTGCTATACGGTAATGAATCTGATCGGTGGGCAGAGTTTGAATGACCTCCCTGCCATTATGAGTAAGTTGAAAGTGAATGTTTGGATAAGCTAACGCATGTTGCGTGACCACCTGAGTAATATGTGAAAACTCGGTAGAGTCTCCTTTTAAAAATTTACTACGTGCAGGGGTCACATAAAATAATTGATCCACTTCAATTGTTGTCCCTTGCGGACAAGCAAAATCTTTTTCTTCTATAAGGTTTCCCCCCTCTATTACGATTAATTTTCCTCCTTGATTTTCATTACGAGCACTAATGCAGCGAACCTTTGAAACGGAGGCAACACTAGGTAAAGCTTCTCCTCGAAAGCCCAGCGATCGAATAGACTCTAGATCGCTAAATTCAGAAATTTTACTGGTTGCATGCCTGGAGAAAGCGATACTGCACTCTTCTGGCAACATCCCAATACCATTATCCATAACACGAATTTTCTTTTTACCTCCGCCCTCAATATCTAGTCGAATAATAGTAGCGCCTGCATCGATTGAGTTTTCAACCAACTCCTTAACAACAGAGGCCGGTCGCTCCACGACCTCCCCTGCGGCTATCTGGTTTGCCAAATCTTCAGAAAGAACACGTATTTGCGGGTTATTTTTATCTTCCGGGGAGAACATAACATTCCTTGCCAGTTTGGTTTTACAGACATTAGCCTGTGCTTAAAGAGCTTGTAAANATTTAAAGCTTTAGGTTTATGTCTTAAACTTAAGGGAATTTGCGGTATTTGTAATACAAAAAGAACAAAGAAATAAGGGATCAGCTACTTGCAAGTTTTTAAAATAAATTAAAAAAGGTTGTAAGCCAATTAGCATGGACCTGCTAAACATTTTTTAAGACAATATTATGAATTTTCTCTACTTCTTACTTAAACAACATTCAAATACTCAAAAAAATAANTTTAAAGCACCTATAATTACTATCAACAGATAAAGAAAAAACCCCAAAGTATGGACTTATCGGCTTTGAGAAACCTGAATAATTACCAACCGGCTTTCAACATATTATCCAGCTCGGATTTTAATTTATTACTTTGNTGAGAAAGAGGCTCTTTGGGATTTGGCAATTGAATAGACGCCATCAATTTATCATGTATTTTTTTTATACTTATTACACCGTTACGCATCACTGTTAGTTCGCTACATCCATTTTCCTTTGAGTCAACAAGCAATTTTTCCATAACCACAGTATATCTATCAAGATTACCAAATAGAATATTCATATGGCGGTTATATTTATCAATAATTTGGTTGCTTTGAAGTGTCTGGTGGAGAACCTTGTGAACCTTTAAAGCTTTATTTAATCGCACTTTAAAAAAACTCTTTAGTTCAATGCANCTTTCATTTTGTTTAGCACCTTGGTTTCTATCATCAGTTGTTTGTGCATGAACCATGGCTGTCGAGCACATAAAAAATAAGGTTATGCTTAATGTAATTCTTTTAATATTTTTCATTTAAATATCATCCTAAAAAGTTCTAAGATTCTCATAATAAGTTATTTATATAATGAAATAGAGATTGTCTTCAGCTTATAAAATAATGCTGCAGCCAAATATGATTTATAAGCCTATTTTATCAACCATTCCGAAATAATAAATTNAATTATTGAATGTTGTCAAAAAAATAACTTTTAATTTAGCTTACCTTTTGTGTTTTTTATAAATCAGCTACAAATCGATAGCCTGAATTCTCACAATTTTTAAGTTCAGACCTTACAATTTTACCTTGAGAAAGTAGATTTTTAAACTTGCCATACAATTTAACGCTGGCTGATAGTNGAAANATCTATTTTATAAGGCTTAATGCCTAAACTTGTAGCATTTTTTTTGGAAAAATGACAATACCTTTTCTAAGTCAATTGATGATATGATTGAAATGATACAATTTGGAGACCCTCCGTTGGACAATCACTTCTTCGAAATAAACCTTGCCTTACTTAAAAATCACCTTTCAAAGCCTATAGCTATTAAAAATCAGCTATCTGAAAAAATTACTATTATTAATGCAAATTCCGGACAACCGACNATTCAATACAAAGGGATTTTGCTGCATAGCAAATACGATCCAAACAAAGAAGGTATTGATTTTGCCAAAAATATCAAACCTGGTAGCCGAATATGCCTCTATGGATTCGGTCTAGGTTATCATCTAGAACCCTTGCTTGAAAAAATCGGCCCAGATGGTTTTCTGCTTGTAATAGAACTTAATCCAGATCTTCTTAGTGCAGCTATGAAGTTGAAAAATCATACCCAACTTTTTCATAACAACCGTTTCAAATTAATTTTNGGAGTAGATGAGTTTGATGTATCTAATACTGTATCAAAAGAAATGCACCGTATCTCAGAATCTGGNTCAGAGAAACTAGAGATTTTATTTCATNCCCCATCATTTAAATGTCTACCCAANAATTTTCCGGCACTCAAAAACGCTTTGGANATATTATTAATAGAACGTAGATTCCCAACCGTTTTCCGTGATCTGGAGGAAGCCAATTATTCCCTTAACAAAGAAAAAATTACAGATTCATCGGGAATCAACTCTTTAAAAAATGNTCATNTTGGAAAACCTGCTCTTATGGTAAGTGCCGGCCCCTCTCTCGATACAGTCTTACCCTACCTTAAACATTTGCAAAACAACTTAATTNTAGCTTGTGTTGATACGGCTTTTCCTGCTCTTTTAAAAAATGNCATAAGTCCCAAGTATGTCTTTACCCTCGACCCACAAATAGATAGNGCCTACTATTTTGCNGATTACAAAAAAGGTTCNACNAAACTTATTTATACACCTACAGCAAATCATAATATTTTAAAACATTTCCCCAGCNAATATTATGTGGTTTATAAAGAAGGAAAAATATTTTCTAATCATGAGCAATCTGAAACAAAGGGAATCACACAAGCTGGTGGTTCAGTAGCCTGCCTGGGTGTNGACGCTTTAATTCAATTTGGATGCGAACCTATTTTTTTAATCGGACAGGATTGTGCTTTTACCGGAAAACGTTATTATTCAAAACATACCCATTTCAATGAAAAACTATTCCCAAAGGNTTTCGGAATCTCCCAGTTAGACAAACTTCACAAAGATAAATTCTATGAAAAAAAATCTGTGGAAGTCAGTAATACTTATGGGGCTCCAGGTATTACCGATCAAGTTATGTACAGTTATTTACGCAACCTTGAAGAAATAGCAGACCAACGAAAAAATACTCGAATATATAATCTATGCTCGCAGGGAGCCGCTATTGCAGGCGTTAATTCTNTACATTCGATCAGCGAATTAAAACGCTGGTTTTCATAGTTGTTACACAGATGAAATCCTTAAAATATCTTCCACATTTTGGACTTTTAGCGCTTATTATTTTTTTAATCACAGATACCCCTATAATTAAAGAAACCTCTTCAAAAATAAAAAGTCAACTACAAAAAAGCGAGGGTAGCGATAGCGAAGGTAGCCATAAAGAAGGGAGTAACGGTCAAAATATTCCTCAGGAAGAAAAAGAAAAAAGGATGGGCATATTCCACTACAACGAAGGAAACAAAAATTTCAAAGCGGGCCGTTACGACGAAGCAATTATAAATTATAGAAAAGCGCTCCATCATAANAAGAGTTTTAAAGAAGCAACTATAAATTTAAGTACCGCTTATATGAAAAANTNAAANTATGATAAAGCTTTGGAAACTTTAAAGATAGGAATGTTATTAGATTCAAAAAACCCAGACATTCATTATAACTATGCCTGCTATTATTCGTTAATAGGACAACCTAAAAGAAGTTTAGAGATGTTGAAAGCTGCGATCCATTTTGGTTTTAATAAGTTAGATCAAATCGATATAGATCCAGATCTCCAAACACTTAGGCAATCTCCAGAATTCAAAAACTGGTCTCTAATTCTAGTATCTAGAGTTTATTTTATGGGTATGAGTGTGACCTGCCCTGAAGGGTTGATCTTTAGACCAACTTCACCATTTAGTAATGACAACATAGGTTTACCAATGCATTCTTTTCTCCAACCCTGCAAGAGAAAATGATCATCCATATTAATACTTTGTTCAAAGTGAGTGGCAAACGAATGGATNCGTTTGCGGTCAGCCANAACTGAAGGCTCAATTTTTAATTCTTCAGATCGGATTTGNACAAAGGCAGACAACAACTCTTCAATACCACGCGTTGTAGAATGACCATCGGATTCAGGTAGTGTGGGCAATTCATTTTCTGGCACTTCGTTTCCGCGTTTAACCGATTCTATNATAGCTTTTCCACTTTTNCCGATNTCCTTATGATAAAAACCCCTAAGTGAAGAGAGATCTTTAACATCAGTAGGCATTTTCCTAGCGATTTCCAAAAGGGTTTCATCTCGNACAATAGACTTTGCCAAGCAATCACGAGAGACAGCAACNTTTTCTCTCCAGGCGGCCAGNTCTCTTAAAACAGCCATATTTCTNGGNTTTAGGCTCCTNAAGCTTTTAATTTTCATATAACGNGTTTGTGGATCAGGTAAAGCAAATGTAGCAGAATCTTCCCAANTTGCCACCTCTCCNNTCATCCAATCAGATCTATTTAGTTCTTTGAGTTTCTCAAGNAGGCTTTCATANGCTGGCATAAGATAGCGCACATCGTCTATAGCGTATTGGATTTGATTCTGACTTAAAGGGCGTCGACACCAATCTGTATAAGTTTCAGTTTTATGAATGCGTTTACCTAAAGCTTTTTGAATTAACTTAGCAAAAGATATTTGTGATCCCCAGCCTACAAGAGCAGCGGCAATTTGTGTATCAAAGACAGGAGGGATAACCTGACCACAAAGGCGTACCAGAATCTCAAGGTCCTGACGNGCTGCGTGAAATACCTTTGTTTTATTCGGGTCTTTAAGTAATTCCAATAAAGGAGTTAGATCATCCAATTGAATCGGATCTATTGCTGCACATTCATTATTTCCTGCAACCTGAATGAGCCCTATTCTATGAAAATAAGTTCTTTCGCGGACAAATTCAGTATCCACAGCAAGAACTTTTGCTGAATGGAGACGGGAACAAAAATCATTTAACTGGTCNGCAGATGTTATATACATAAAACCTTTTTAGTTCGNGATCAAATAGTAAAACCAAAACGGGCAATTATAGGAAATTGCTAAGGGTATGGGTAGAGTTAATTACGCTTAAGCTAAATTTAAATAAAAAAAGGCATAGCGACTCAGTCACTATACCTTTTTTTCCTATTAATTATTGACCTACATCCTAATCAACTATCTTCTAATTGAAACTCGTCTGTTGTATCATTTTTATTGTTTCCACTTACGGAAACACTATCTTTATCAGTAAAGTCTATTAACCTTTGCTCCCCTTCCTTCCAGAAACGATTGCTCAACTTCTTNGGAGATAAAACTTTTTTGAGTTGACCTTCAGCGTCGAAAACTTTCACCTCATAGAACATAACTCTCTTTGCCTCCAGAAAATGTTCTAACATCTTTGTTTTTAAAAGCTTTAAAAATTTTCAAAACAAAANTTTTCCTGACTAACGAAATAACCTTAAATTTAATAACAACTAATGTCAAGCAAATAAGTCNATTTTTTTCAATGGTTAAGCAGGAAATCGCAGTAGTTTTATAAAATAAGTTGGCCCTATAAGACCAAATTGCCAANGAATAATCGTTNCCAAAAGATCTCTTTAAAAAGTTAATTAAAGCAAAATAGCTTTTAACAAAATAATTATCTAAGTATNTAATTTTAAAGAATTTATTNNCCCTAGGCAGGGCCTTAAAAGGTTCCGATTTTTCATTGACTTTCCGCATGCCATAACCTATGTTTACATTAAGGTGTNAAGNATATTTTGATAGGCACTTTTTACAATCCCATCACCATAGTAGCCCCGTTGAAAACCATGAAGATACTGGGAATAGACACATCCTCACCGGCAGGAAGTGTTGCTCTATTGGATAATAACCGCATTATTTCAGAATCTATGCTTGGTGGTTCAAAAGCCTATTCCCATAGTATTTTGGAGGAGGTGGATACGCTACTCAAACGTACCGAAACAAAACTAAAAGATCTTGAAGGATTTGCCATAACAAATGGTCCAGGGTCATTTACAGGACTTCGAGTTGGAATTAGTTTGCTTAAAGGGTTAGTAATGGCAACTGAAAAACCTTTTGCAGCGGTGAACACACTAGATGCCTATGCCGAAACAGTAAAGCCAGGTTCATACCTTATTTGNCCAGTTTTGGATGCACGAAAAAAAGAAGTTTATACTGCTTTATTTAATTCTAATAACCATATATACCAAAGAAAAACTCACGATCAAGCCATCACTCCCGCGAGATTGTGCGATCAAATAAGCCAGCCCACCGTTTTTGTAGGAAATGGCTTAGAAGTTTATAAAAATACCTTTATATCCTGTCTAAAAGAAAATTATGTACACGACACACCCATGAAAAATCTAACAGTTGCTGCCAGCGCCGGCTTGATCGCCTCTCGAAATCTAAAGAAAAACTTTAACTACGATCTAGATTCCTTAAAAATTAATTACATAAGACCNTCAGAGGCCGAACTAAATCATACAGTTTCTAAATAAGGAGATTGAAAAATGAATATCAACCCCGAGTTACTCGAAAAAGTCCAAAAAGAAAATAAAGAATTTCGCGGACTTTATGAAAAACACACCTCGCTCAAACAAAAAGTCGAAGCCTTTAACAAAATGAAAATCATCACGCCCGAGCAAGAAGTGGAAAAAAAAATAAATCAAAAGGAAAAATTAAANCTCAAGGATCGAATGGAAAAAATCTTAAGTGAGTATGAATCCAGCATCCATTAAACCAAATGCAAAAATAAATAAGAGATAAATTTACTCTCTGATTGAAAGCAAGCGAAATCTTCTATTCAGGGATATACCATGACTATTGAACGTCTCGTATTTTAGATAAGAACGGTNAGGTTTTAGAAAAAGGTAGCTGGATCGACTGGAATGTCTCAAGTCTTAAAGATTACTAAAGGACCCGATGAAAAGAAAAAATATAATGTTTTAGGAATTAACCCTACCCTACNTGATTTCTCCCGAAACTTGACTCTTAGATGGCAGTCAGACTTTTCTTCCCACAAAATGAAAGGTAGGCTTTTCTCTGAGGTAAGCTCCCACCAATTGTGATAAAAACTTGAATGACACCACCCTCTCGGCAGGTACCAAATCCCCTATAACGCCCACCAAAATTTCGGCAAGTTCACGTTTTTCTTTTAAAACCCGTACAACCTGATCACAAAAAAATTGGTTGTAAATGATTTTCTGTAAAATCCGACTCAATAAAAACTTCTTTTCAAATTCCTGCTTTCGTTTCTTCTCATAAATCTTAAGAAACTCCAAAGAAACATCCGCATTTTTCAAAGCCAAATCTGCAATTTGAACTGCAATTTCTGAACTTCGCAAGGAAAGATAAATACCTTCTCCAGTAAAAGGATCGATAAACCCCATTGCNTCCCCAACTGCCAGCAGACCGCCACAGGGAATAGGTTTAACTGAAAAACCCAAAGACTCCACTGCNCGGACCGATTCTAGACATTCTGCATTTTGTAAAATCTTACGCCGGAATCGATTTTTCATTACCATACGCCCATAAAAACTATCAGGTTTTTCCCCACGCATCGAATTTTGATCAACCACCAGAACNACATTAANCTNATCTTGGCTCACGCTGGATATNCCNGTNTANCCGGGNNGNGAGACATGCATATAACAATAATCATCNNNAATTTGNGCCCCCTGCCAATGCGCCGCCATGGCGATTTTAGCATTTCTTGAAGACTCTCTCTTTAAGTTGAATTTTTTTAGCGACAGCGAATTGCGTCCTCCTGCATCAATTACCAACGGGGCTTTAAGGGTAAAGGAAGATTTATTTTCATCCCAGCCCTTTACACCAGAAACGCAACCTTCTTCAAATAAAAAATCAGTAATTTTGTTTTGTTCCCGAATTTCCACTCCAACCCGCCGCACCTGTTCAATAAAAAGAGAATCTAATTCATATCTTGGCANAGACAAGCTTGTCGGTCGCTCTATCTGTCCTGGTTGGCAGGGATAATCAATTANNAGNTCTTCTCCTTCATAGGAAGAAATAGCAACNCCCTTTAATCTTTTTGGGGNCAAAGCCTCGATATCATCTAAAACACCCAAACGGTCTAGTATTGGGTCTGCTGCTGGGCTGATAAACTCACCACAAATTTTATCGCGTGGGAATTTAGCCTGGTCGCAAAGTATCACATGATAACCAAGCTGATTGAGCCCCAGTGCTGCTGAGCAACCCGCTGGCCCACCACCAATAATAATTACATCTGCTTTATCCATTATTTTTCTTTCCTAAAAATGCAATGCGGTAGGGGAAATGGCGATGAACCTCAAAAGGTTCTACTCCCGCTTCCATAGCAAGCACACCAAATTCCGAAGGAGTGAATGCATTCATCACAGATACCGGAGCATCATAACGGGTGAGGCGATTACGAGTAAAAATTCGCGTTAAAATAAATATAACTGCATGCGCAATTCGACTTCGGTGCAAATCGTTAATCAAAAACCCCAAGCGTGCCGATTTATAAATAGCTTTAATAACAGCCACTGCATTGTCCCAACTGAAGTGATGTAACGAAAGATTGTTGATTGCCAAATCAAAGACATTATCTTTAAAGGGCAGCTCAAGTATATTGCATTGCACCAGGCGGATTTCTGGGTATTCATAGATTTCTTCTTTTGCCATTTTCAGCATCTTGGCGTTGATATCAATTGCAGTGATTCTAATAGGAATACCCATAGACCTGGCAAGCTTGGCTAGAGCAACTGGTTGATCAGCAGAGCCAGTCGCCGCATCTAGCACAGAAAAAGGTCGATCTAATTTATGCTCTCTTAAAAACTTTTTAGCATGATAAAGCAAAACCCGGTAGCCACTTAAATAGCGGTTTACAGTAGCAACATCGTTCAGGCTATCACGAACCTCTTCATAAGGAGCTTCATCCAAATCCAATAATTCGTCTCTTAGGTTTCGGGGGGGGAAGAAAAACGATTTCACAGCGAAACGCCTCCAACCACTAATGTGTGAAGTAATTGGAAATTGCCATCGGCAACTCGCCAAAGCTAATTTTTAAAGAAAAAATATTGCTGACCTGTTTTAATTCTTTTCTGCGTAAGGTTTAATGCCATACCTTTGAACAAGCCACGAGTGGCAGGAATCATTATGAGCAATCCAATCGTATCCGTTATAAAACCCGGTGTAATGAGCAACATACTGCAAAGGCTCATCACAGCACCATTTAAAACATCATCAACAGGAGCTTCACGTGATTTGAGAGACCGTTGGATTCTTTCAAGGCATTCATCACCATAACTACGGCTAACAACAATCCCCACAAGAAATGAAAACATTACCCATGAGATGGTATTCATGATACTGATCGATTCACTTACCCATTTNAGTCCATAAAGCTCAATTCCTGTTCCTAAAGCAAAAAAAGCGGCAACTGGTAGCATTATTTATATTTCCCTTAATATTTAGCTAAATAAAAGATACATTAAACAATATCACGCTCTTATTGCACTAAAAAGGAAAAAACAGACTGCACAAAATCTCTAAAACGGAAATCCTGTTATTCCTGAAATATTTGGGCTAAAAAATATTGTTTTTTCAATAATTTGAACGTTATATAAGAAAAAATTTGGACAACCAAAACCTTCCAAAAAAATTTGATTTTATAGAGTGCAAGAACGTGCTAATAGTTTTATCCTGCCTGGTGGAAAATTAATTTATAAGTATTTCTTTAATGAATCAAAATATTGCAACCTCTTTTGAAAATGAACGCCTTACATGGGCTAAAATTTCTCGTTTCATTGCTCTTCCATTTCAACCTTCACGTTTAACAACCTATCTTTCCGTAAAAAGGTTTGAAGAGGTTCCTATTGATGTTCTGTTAAACGATGGTGTAAGGGGAATACTTCTTGATGCGGATGGAACACTGGGCCCTCACCATACGAAATTTTTTGAACCCACGATTTTAGAACATTTACAAAAGATGCTGCAAAAGGGATTCAAAATTGCCATTTATACTAACGCCGCCCAGAACCGCTTTGAATCTTTTGAAAAACTNGGAGTCAAAATTGTTAATAACGTACCGCCTAAACCCGACCGCTCTGGATTCGTAAAAGCTATGAAAAATTTCCTGGAGTTGGACGATCCTTTAAAAGTTTGCATGATCGGAGATAACTACATCACCGATGGGGGTGCCATTGATGCAGGAATACGTTTCATACATATTCAACCCGTTCCAGGTAACGAGCCTTTCATTCATGCCTTAACACGTTATTTCGCATATTTGTGCGTACGTTTTCACAAAAAAACCCCATAACTTCATTAAAAGAACATTTTTAGGACATCGAATAGCCCCCCCCANAAAAAAATGTAGATTTTTCAAAAAACCTTTAATTTCTTCCTAAATTTTGGNGCATAAANACAAAAGGGGGTTTACTTCTCATTCATTTCCAAGAATAATANCCCTTATTCTTACCTAGTCATAAAATTTATGGAAAACGAACAGATTCAAGAGTTTTGCCAAGAGGGTTTAAAGATTTCTGAACTAAAGGGAGTGCAAAATGGGCTTTCTTTTTTAATTGGAGAAAAATTTAGAAGAACCTTTTTGCAACTTAAAAAAGCACGTGAAAAACTACAATTCTTATATCCTAGTGAAGATGAATCTGAAAACCACCCCTTAAATAAAGGGGGACGTGCCCTGAAAATGAGCTATGCACTAGCTATTCAGGAACACTACAGCACACCTTTAGAGCAGGTGAAACATTTTGAATTATTTTTAAAGACATTCGCAGTCGCCATTAAAAATAGTTTTTCTAAGGATGATATTAAAAATTATTTCGAATCCTCTCCCACGCTAGGCACATATGATGAAGATCGTTCAGATTCGGAATTAGATTACACAGGTGTTTTGCTGGAAGCCGAAGAGATTCTCACCTTGGAAGAAATGAGAAAGTTGTTCATTTAATTAAACAATATTATTTCTCGGTCAAAATATATGGATCAAGAACCTGAACCCATTTTAAAACAAAGAACGCGGCTTATAATTGCTTTTATAATTCTCTGTGCCGCCTCCGTACTCATTTTATTTACCGGGCCTGAGTTCAATTTTGTATGGCANGTAATCCTTTCCAGTTTTTTATTTTTTTTCCTCTTCTGGCTGATAACCTAACNAAGAACCGCCTGGGTCAATGCAATTGATTTTAGTCAAAGAAAGCTTTAACTAGGCTCAATGGNTTCTAGNAATATGCANGCATANCAAGAAGAAGNNANATCGTNNTAAAAGTTAAATCANACGAGTATCAGCGAAACATCAGAAATAATATTCCTAANAAGGCGAGAGANNCCANACCCATNGAAATTAAGATGCGAATTTTAGCGTCATTTAATCTTTGATCGATTTTTTCTTGTAAAGGGGTCAANGTACTTTGAATGGTTTTTTGCAGGTCTTTTTTAACTTCGGTAAGGATTTCCATTTTCACAAAGCGGATATTTTCGGCTATCACCTTATCAAGATCTTCTAAAATTTTTTGCGATATCTCTGGTGTTGCATTTTGGAGTTCCTCACGAACCGACTCCAAACCATCTTCATTTAATCGCCGCATTTTTCGATCAATTTCTTCCATTTTAGCGTGGATGGCTTTCTCAACCTTTGGCGCAATGTTTTCCTGAATACGTTCTATGGAGTCACGCGCATTCGCCAATGATTCATGTAAGTGTTCCTGAATTTCTTCTTCCAGGGCTTCTTTTCTGGACTCCACATGTTCTATCAAAATATCCAACCGCTGCTGAATTTCTGACACCTTTTTAAACTCCTCTTGATTNTTTGAATCAGTCATAGCTTTTCCTGAATTGTGAGCNTTTGTAATATTAGATGTCAAATATTTAAAATAATTGCAAATAATTATGGACTCAACCTTTGATAGTTTCAAATAGATTTGAAGAAACCTCGCNCTTGACTTCACGATAGCATTAGACTACCTTTATATCATTGATAAGTAAGAGGTTATTTTTGAAGAAATACATAAAAGAATTCAAAAATTATTTNGTAGCGGAAAAAAATGCTTCGCCCCATACTCTAGATAGTTACCTCAATGATATATTCCAGTTCGAGGAATTTCTAAAACAGTCGGGACATGGTCTTGAGTCAGGCGCCCCTGAAATAACGTCGATAGATCGCTTAGCTGTTCGTTCCTATCTAGGCTTCTTATATGACAAAAAGTTATCTGCTTCTTCCATGCGAAGAAAACTTTCCACATTAAGTTCCTTTTTCCGTTTTTTATGCCGCGAGGGCCACTTAAAGAANAATGTGGTTAAATCTATTCCTGCACCAAAAATGGAAAACAAACTTCCCACCTTTCTTTCTGTAGACGAAATGTTCCGTCTGATTGATTTACCTCAAGGAGATGGTTTTCTGGTTATTCGTGATCGTGCAATGCTTGAATTATTTTATAATACCGGNTTGAGNATCAGCGAATTGGTTTCTCTAAAGGTNANAGATATTGACCTTGTTACTCAAACTTTAAAAGTTCTTGGGAAAGGAAACAAAGAACGTCTACTTCCCTTCGGTCAAAAATGTTTAGAGGCATTGGGAAATTACAAAAAAGCTCGCTCTGATAAAATAGTGTCTGCAAAAACAAATACTGACTTCCTCTTTCTCAACCACCGTGGTAGAGGCATTTCAACCCGTGGAGTTAGAAAAATTATTGATAAGTATGTTACAACAGGAAATTTCCCTGGAAAAGTTTCACCTCACTCCATTCGACACTCCTTTGCCACTCATCTACTAGAAAGTGGCGCAGACCTGCGGTCTATTCAGGAGTTACTGGGCCATGCAAGTCTTTCTACTACACAAAAATACACTCATCTGACAATCGACAAATTGTTAGAAACCTATGATCAAGCTCACCCCAGGGCAAAAGAATAAATCCTCTTTCAATAAAATCTTTATTTTTCTTACTTTACAAGTACAATAACTAACATGATGCATGCGACCACAATTTTAGCTGTACGCCATAAAGGCAAAATCGTTATGGGTGGAGATGGACAAGTGAGCCTTGGCAATACTGTCATGAAACATACTGCCAGTAAAGTAAGGCGAATATTTAATAATAAAGTAGTCGGAGGTTTTGCCGGTTCCACCGCCGATGCGTTCTCTCTGTTTGGTCGATTCGAGGAAAAACTAGAAAAATTTCAAGGCAACCTGTATCGATCCGCAGTCGAGATGGCAAAAGACTGGCGAACCGATAAAATGTTACGCCGACTAGAGGCGATGCTAATTGTTGCCGACAAAGAAAACTTCCTTTTATTATCAGGTACTGGAGATGTGATCGAACCTGATGATGAAATATTGGCGATTGGTTCCGGTGGAATGTTTGCACTTTCAGCAGCTAAGGCATTACTTGCACATAGTGATCTGTCTGCACGTGAAATTGTTGAAGAGGCTATGAAAATTACTGAAACTATCTGCATATATACCAACGGTAATCTCACTATTGAAGAACTATAACGTATGAACGAATTAACAATGACTCAANCTGAAGAAAAATCAAATACCNCGGNAGNGGAATTTATGGCTTCCTTGACTCCGAAACAGATTGTAGAAGAGCTGGACAAGTTTATCGTAGGACAAAATAAAGCCAAGCGCGCTGTTGCAATTGCATTGAGAAATCGTTGGCGAAGGCAGCAGCTACCCGACTCATTACGAGATGAGGTGGGGCCCAAAAATATTCTTATGATCGGCCCCACAGGGGTTGGAAAAACTGAAATCGCAAGACGGCTGGCTAAACTTGCCAAATCTCCTTTTATAAAAGTAGAAGCTTCTAAGTATACCGAAGTCGGTTATGTCGGGCGTGATGTCGAATCCATGATCCGAGATCTCGTCGAACTCAGCAAAACCATGGTTAAGGAGGAAATGCAGGTAGAGGTAAGGCAAAAAGCCCGTGAACAAGCAACTGAAGAATTACTCGATCTGCTTTTGCCGCCTCCACCGGGTCATTCCGGAAAAACNGACTTTAAATCTGACCCTAATGGAAAACTACATTACGATCAAACTCGTGAAAAGTTTAAACAAATGCTTAAAGAAGGGCGTCTTGATGATCGAGAAGTGGATATCGATGTGNCAGAAAAACGCCCTCCCATGATTGATGTTGTATCGGGTGCGGGAATGGAAGAAATGGGAAATAATTTAAAAGATATGCTCGGCTCAATCATGCCAAGCAAAACAAAAAAACGCAAACTCCNAGTTCCCGAAGCTTTTAAAGTACTCTGCCAGGAAGAAGCAGAAAAGCTATTAGATGAAGANGCAATAATACAGGAAGCATTAAAACGGGTGTCACAAAACGGAATCGTCTTCATTGACGAAATAGATAAAATAACAGGTCGCTCNGGTCAAGGTACAAGCGGCCCAGATGTGTCTCGTGAAGGAGTGCAGCGAGACTTATTACCGATTGTCGAAGGTTCGTCTATAAATACTAAATACGGAATTGTAAAAACGGATCACATCCTTTTTGTTTCTGCGGGAGCTTTTCATTCCTCCAAACCTTCTGACTTGATTCCTGAATTCCAAGGGCGTTTTCCAATCCGAGTTGAGCTGGATTCGCTCACAAAAGAAGATTTTATTCAAATCTTAACGGAACCTAAAAATGCATTAGTCAAGCAATATACCGCTCTGCTAAAAGCCGAAGATGTTCACTTAACTTTCAAAGAAGATGCAATTGACCAAATTGCTGAAATGTCTGCACTGGTGAATTTACGAACTGAAAATATTGGTGCGCGACGTCTACAAACCATTATGGAAAAATTTTTGGAAGATATTTCTTTCGATGCACCCGACCTTGAAGATAAAAATATCTCTATTGACGCATCTTATATTCGAGAAAAATTAAAAGACATTATTCAAGATGAAGATCTAAGTCGATATATTCTTTAAAACCTATCGTGAAAAAACTTATCCAAAAAGCCGAAATCTTGTTGGAGGCGCTGCCTTTCATCAAAAAATTCTATGGTAAAACTTTCGTTATTAAATACGGAGGTAATGCTATGGTTTCAGAGAATTTAAAAAATAACTTTGCTTTAGATATTGTTATGATGAAATACATTGGCATCAATCCGGTGATCGTTCATGGAGGCGGTCCTCAAATCGACAAAACTTTGAAAGCACTAGGTATAAAATCTCAATTTTTTGAAGGCCAGCGTGTCACTAATAAGGAAACCATTGACGTCGTAGAAATGGTATTAGGAGGAAAAGTAAATAAAGAAATTGTTTCTCTTATCAATCGTCACGGTGGTAATGCAGTAGGCCTAACAGGAAAAGACGGAGATTTGATAACGGCTAAACGCCACAGCAAAGGCAAGAAACAATCTCCTGAAATGAATCACCCGGAAATCATTGATCTTGGCCTGGTAGGTGAAATCACTCAAGTGAATCCACGGATCCTGGAGACACTCGATAAAAACGAATTCGTACCGGTAATCGCACCTATTGGCAAAGGAGAAAACGGAGAAACTTTAAATATTAACGCAGACTTCGTTGCTTCTAAAATTGCTTCAGCGCTTAAAGCTGAAAAACTTATTCTAATGACAGATACAGAAGGTGTGAAAAACAAAACCGGCAATCTACAATCAGGACTCACCAAAAAAGAAGTTGGGTCTATGATCAAAGAAAAAGTGATTAAAGATGGAATGCTCCCAAAAGCCAATTGCTGTCTCGATGCCCTAAAATCTGGCGTAAATAAAACCCATATCGTTGATGGACGAATTCAACATGCCTTATTACTGGAAATATTTACAGAAGATGGAATCGGCACACAAATCGTAGAGAAAAAATCTGACCTTGCACCCATTTCTACACCTGTATAAATCCAGTTTCCGTTATTAACTAATAATATCCCAAAGTATTGACATTAAATTTTTGGGTTGATAACTTACTCTAAAGCGGTTAAGTAGAAATATAATTACTATATATAATAGGTTTTTATGAACACACCGATGCTCGATGAACGAAGTAAATCGATACTTCTTGCAATTATCGACAAATACATTGAAAGTGCGGAACCCGTTGGTTCAAAAACCATTGCGAAATTTCACCCCAAGCATTTAAGTTCAGCAACAATCAGAAATGCTATGGCCGAATTAGAAAATAATGGTTTTTTAAGTCAACCACATACCTCTGCCGGTCGCATTCCCACTGACAAAGGATACCGTTTCTATGTAGACCATCTATTACGCCCACAAAATTTCTTAATGGAAGCGGAAATTCTTTCAGAAACACGACCTTTTGAATACACCCCGGGAAAAGAAAACTTACAAAGTGTATTGGAAAAGGCTTGCGATAATTTGTCGACAGGATCCCAGCAAACAGGACTGGTTATGCTCCCTGGTTTCTCAACGACCTGCTTCAAGCATATAGAGTTTACAAAAATAACGCCTCAGACTGCCCTGGCTGTATTTTTCTCAGAACACGGAATATTGCAAAATAAAATCCTCCCAATAAACGCAGATTTAACGCAGGATCAACTCACTTCTATTTCCAATTATTTAAATGATGAATTCAGTGGAAAACCCATTAAATGGATTCGTAATGAGCTTTTAAGACGTTTGAGGCTCGAAAAAGCGCATTACAATGAACTGGCTCAAAAAGCGCATGACCTTTCTGCCGCCTTATTTAAGGATTCCAACAATGAACTAATAGTGCAAGGAGCTTTAAATCTTCTTGATCAACCGGAATTTAATGAAGATATAGAAAAGATTAAAACATTATTGACAACCCTCGAGGAAAAAACCAAGTTAATAAATTTACTTGATTTATGCTTGGATCATGAGGGCATGACCATTCTTATTGGCGAAGAAAACTTGCAAGAAGAAATGGGTAATTGCAGCTTGATTGCTCAGAACTACCAGCTGGGAACAGAAAAAGTAGGAACCTTGGCTGTATTCGGTTCAAAAAGAATGGACTATAAAAAAATCATCTCAATTGTAAATCATACCGCGCGAATGGTATCAAAATTAATTTCAGAAAATCAAGGAGTATAAAAAAGCTTTATGACAACGAAGACTGATAACGACCAGGATGAGGTAGAGCCTGAAGAAGAATTAGAAGAGAAACTAGAAGAAGACTCTGTTGAAGAAGAAGAGGCTGTCAAGAAAGAAGAAGCTAAAGAATTGAGCCCTCTCGAACAACTGGAAGAACAAATTCGCTTAAAGGATGAAGAAATTTTAAAACAAAAAGATACCTTCCTTCGTGAAAAAGCTGAACTTGAAAACTTCAAAAAACGACTTACCAAAGAAAAAGAAGACTTTGTCCAGTTTGCAAATGAACGTTTACTCAAAGAACTGTTACAAATAGAAGATAACTTGGAAAGGGCTATGGCAGCACCCAATGCAACCCTTGAAAGCCTTAAAGAAGGCGTGGAGATGATCCAAAAACAATTCAAGGATTTTCTTAAAAATCAAAAGGTTGAAGCCATCGAAGCACTTGGAAAACCTTTCGATCCCAATTTACACGAGGTTTTAAACCAGCAGGAATCCGAAGAACATGAAGAAAATACGGTAATCGAAGAATATTCTAAGGGATTTACTCTAAATGGAAGAATACTTCGGTCTGCCAAAGTGGTGATCTCTAAAAAACCTGCGGAGAAGAACGAAGATGAAAATTCTTAAATTCTTCGTCTAATCACTTTGTTTAAAATCCAACCTTTTCCTGATCGGGTTTTGAAAAAAAGATCCTACTAACAAAGATTGGTTAAAATTTATTAACCTATGCCCGAACTACCTGAAGTAGAAACTCTTCGTCGCTCGCTTTTACCTCTAGTTAAAAACAAAGTTTGCCAAGCAGTAAAATTTTTTCGTAAAGATATTCGATTTCCTATCCCCCAGGAATCCTTGGTAAAAGGCCTAACCAACAATGAGGTTCAAGACATCAGCCGGCAAGGCAAGTATCTTTTGTTTCATGTGCCTGAAGGGTTCATGCTGTTACATTTAGGGATGAGCGGCAGAGTCACATTGCAATCTACTCTTGAACCTCAAGAAAAGCATACGCATGCCGTTTTTTGGTTTTCAGAAAAAACCTATTTACATTTTGTCGACCCTCGACGTTTTGGGAGCATTTCATGGGTACCCTTATCTGGAAAACACCCGTTGATAGATAATCTGGGTTGTGATCCTTTCTCCGAGAAAATGAATGCCAAAACCATGAAATTTCTTGCAAGAAAAAGCCGGGCTCCCATTAAATCTTTTATTATGAACTCACAGAAAGTAACAGGGGTGGGAAATATTTATGCTTGCGAATCCCTTTTTCATGCAGGAATACGGCCACAAAAACAATCAGGAAAAGTCACATTAGCTCAATGGGAGAAATGGATTAAATGCCTTCGAGACATTCTCACCAAAAGTATTACCCGAGGAGGTACCACCTTGCGTGATTTTTTTGATCCCAGTGGATCTCAAGGTTATTTTTCTGTAAGCCTCTCAGTATATGGAAAAGAAAATGAACCTTGTCCAAAATGCTCCCGCCCTATAACCCGTCATGTTCATTCAGGTCGCTCTACTTTTTTTTGCAAAGTTTGCCAGCCAGCATGATCTTTTACTTATCGACAAGCATACAAAACCTAAAGCTAATAGAATAATTTAATCCTTTCTATTCGATCGATTTTTGGCGAAAATAAAACCCTTTACTCTTAAAAGAGGTTTGATTTGCAGCACTCAATAGGACTAATAACCTTAAACGCTAAATTTATTCACGCATCATTAGGNCTTAGGTANCTAAGAAATGTGGCACGTGATGAAGGACANAAAAATGTTTGGATCAAAGANTTTGTCATCAACCAACCGGTTTGGAAAATAGCTTCAGAAATCCAAAAACTAAAGCCAGATATTCTAGGAATAGGTATCTACATTTGGAATCGAAATCAAAGCTTCGAACTAATAGAACGGCTGCAAAAACAAAATCCAAATTTGAAAATTGTCATCGGGGGNCCTGAGGTATCTTTTGAAACTGAAACATCCATCAANCGCCCTATCATTTCTGGTGAAGGTGAAAAAAAATGGCTGGAATATTTAGAAATAACCTGCAAGGGGCAAGTTCCTTCAGAAGAGGTTTTGAATCGCTGGAAAACTTATGGAGTAGATCTCCCTGACCTTTCTCCTGGCTATATCGAAGAAGATTACGAGCAACTTAATAACCGTATCGTATATTTTGAAACATCGAGAGGCTGCCCCTACCTTTGTTCATTCTGTCTTTCAGCTCTCGACAAAACTGTTCGCTATTTTGACGACAAAGTTATCCACAAACAAATAGAAGGTTTAGTAAAAGCCAACGTTAAAAAATTTAAATTTGTTGACCGCACTTTTAATCTCAAACCCAGTCGGATGCAAGATCTTATGAAATGGCTGTCTCAATTTAACGGTTGCGAATTTCATTTCGAAGTCGTCGGCGATATTCTCACNCCCAGTATTTTAAAATTTCTAAACACCGTTCCACCCGGAATGTTTCAGTTCGAAATCGGAATTCAAACCACCGANATAGTTGTCCAGGACAATATTCAAAGAAAACAAAATAACAAAAGGTTATTTGAAATTATAAAAACACTGGTGGANCAAGATCGAATTCATTTTCATTGTGACCTCATATTTGGTCTTCCTGGNGAAAATATGGAAAAAATATTGAACTCGTTTAAACAGGTCATTTCNCTNCTCCCNCACGAATTACAATTAGGTTTTTTAAAGTTTCTTCCCGGTGCTCCAATAAAAGATTCCATCTCTTTATATGAATACCAATATCAATCCACGCCNCCTTATGAGCTGATTTCCAACAAAGACCTTGGTGCAGACGAAATTGACTACTTGAAAAAATTTGTAGATATTTTTGATCGTTTCTATAATTCAAAACGGTTTCGATTTTCAATTACGCATCTTTTATTAGAAATGGATGCGGTAACACTATTCGACAAGTTATTGCATTACCACGACTCAAGAGGGATATTTATGAATCCTGTATCTCTGGATGAACAATATAGAATTTTTCAGGAAACATTTTTTCATACTGTCTCCAGTGAAAATAAAGACCTGCTGAAGTTGGACTATCTGTATTCCCAGCGGTCATATAGGCTTCCAGCTTTCTTATCGGAAAAATCTGCTTACCCAAGAAAAATGTGGCAGAAAGACCGAAAAACCCCAATCACTTCTTTTATGCATACAATTGAAATTTCAGGTTCTCAAGCCCATTTAAAATCCATGAAACATCCTGTATACTACGCCATCGCGCACTCAAATAATGGGGATGGATATTTTAATCGCCCCGTACTAAATCGGATTATAGAGCCGGGAATATAATCAGACTTTCAACCATCTTATATAAACAAAACCGTGTCCCCAGTGGCAACGATTTCATTATTTNTTAATTAAGGAATTATTGATGTCTCAAAAATCTCAATCATTAAACTCTAAAAGCCAAGTAGTNACACAAGGAGACAGACGTGCNCCTAATCGAGCTATGCTTCGGGCTGTAGGGTTTTCGGATGATGATTTTCAGAAACCTATTGTCGGTGTTGCAAACGGACAAAGTGATATTACTCCCTGCAATGCTGGACTGGGAAAACTAGCAGATATTGCAGCCGATCAAATTCGTAAAGAAGGAGGGATGCCACAAACATTCGGCACCATAACCATAAGCGATGGCATTTCCATGGGAACAGAAGGCATGAAATGTTCNCTCATTAGTCGGGATGTTATTGCCGATTCTATTGAGACTGTTTGCCTTGGCGCTAGTATGGATGCGGTTATTTGNATCGGTGGNTGTGACAANAATATGCCAGGAGCCATGCTGGGTATGGCAAGACTTAATATCCCTGGAATTTTTGTCTATGGAGGTACTATCAAACCTGGCCATCTAGATGGTAAGGATCTTACAGTGGTCAGTGTTTTTGAAGCAGTGGGTCAGTTCGGNGCNGGAACCATCGATAAAAATCAACTGACTGCAATCGAAAAGAATGCCTGCCCCGGATTTGGTTCTTGTGGTGGGATGTACACTGCTAACACGATGTCCTCTGCATTCGAAGCTATGGGAATGAGCTTACCTTATAGTTCAACAATGGCAAATGAAGATAAAGAAAAGGAACTCAATACAGGACTCTGCGCAATAACACTTATGAACATGATAAAGCAGAATATCCTTCCTCGCGATATAATGACCCGAAAAGCCTTTGAAAATGCCATCGCAGTTATTATGGCCATTGGTGGATCCACCAATGCCGTACTGCATTTACTCGCCATCGCGCACTCCGCNGATGTAAATTTGACCATCGATGATTTTGAATCTATTCGAAAAAAAATTCCTCTTTTATGTGATTTGAAACCCTCAGGACAATACGTAGCTGTTGACTTGCATCATGCCGGAGGAATCCCNCAAGTAATGAAAATGATGCTAAACGCAGGAATGATTCATGGGGATTGCCTTACGGTCACAGGTAAAACANTCAAAGAAAACTTAGAAGATATTCCTGATCAACCCCTTGCAAACCAGAATGTCATTCTTCCTATTAATAAACCCAAGTCAACAGAGGGACACTTGGTAGTTTTAAAAGGTAACCTTTGTGCGGAGGGTGCTATTGCAAAAGTATCTGGAGTAAAAACTCGTAAAATTACCGGGCCGGCAAAAGTTTTTGATTCTGAAGAAGAATGTCTCGATGCGATTCTTGAAGACCGCATAAAAGCAGGTGATGTTGTTATCATACGCTTTGAAGGGCCTAAAGGTGGGCCAGGAATGCGGGAAATGCTNGCACCGACGGCTGCTATTGTAGGCAAAGGGTTAGGCGATAAAGTTGCACTTATCACGGATGGTCGTTTTTCCGGGGGGACCTATGGGATTGTTATTGGTCACGTGGCNCCAGAAGCACAAGTAGGTGGAAACCTTGCTTTATTGGAAAATGGCGACATTATAAATATCGATATTGAAAAAAATAGAGTAGATGTTGAGTTAACGAATGAAGAACTCGATAAACGAAGAAATAAGTTTTCACCAAAAGAGATTAAGTACAAAAAAGGTGTACTAGCTAAATATGCCAAGGTTGTTAGTTCTGCCAGCAAGGGTGCCGTTACGGATTAACAAATATGGATTATAAAACTCTTGCTGGACATCTTTACTCCCCAAACCAACGAATCAATCTCTATTATCTGCATAACCTTTTCAAAGAAGTGTCATCGCACATCTCTTCAGAGATGCAAGAAAAATATGGTCTGGATATTCCCATCACTGCTGGAATGTGGGGCGGTTCTTATATGGTCGCCTTGAATGATGGAGAAGCTAGGACTAATGTAGTCCGTCTTTACTCTATTGTCAGCCTACCCCAAAACAGTCCCTTGGATGAAAAAGAAAATTTTGAACGCCTAATGGAACTTTACCAACAGAACTTAAAAAAATTTTTTGGGCGATATGGTTTAAATCTAGCTAACCCAAAGTGGGGCGAAATCATCCCCTATTCTAACAAAGTCCGNCCCACAACCGCNTTGCAGATGTGGGATACGAAGGGCAAGGCAAATTTCATAAGAGTATTTTTCGTATGGAACCAGGCCAGTTGGGAAGAATCCATTATTTACGATATGATCCGTAACATAAAAACATTAAAGGAGCTTTTAAATTTAAATATCCGCCCACCCAAAAAGGAAATGTCTGAATTAAAATTTCTTCTCCAGGATGTCTTAATAACCTACAAAACTTTACATGCCGCATTGACACCTGATTTTATTGAACACGCAGAACCTATTATTCAGAATTTATTCGATAAGTTTGTAAAAGGATTACATTCTGAGGAAAGTGTCGAAGAGCAATACCATCGCGTTTATTCCTCCGCATTGGTATATGGTTTCGAGGAAGCTTTACTTGAACCCTACAAAAAGGATAACCTGGATATTCAAAATGTAGAGAATTGGCCAGTCGAAAAAATCAATTATGTTCCAGTCGAATTAAAAGAAAAATTGATACCTGCCCTTCAGGCTCCATGGAAAAAATTTCAAATGACCCTGGAAAATAAATACCGCCAGGCAAATTCGGTTAACTGAACTTCAATAACATCCAACCCGCCAATCCTTTTTGACCGTTTAATTCGCGGTTCGAACCATTCCACACTGCTACCGCCATTAAAACAGATTGCCGAAACTGAACGTCATTGGGATCGTTATTGACTAGATCACGTTTAAATACTAAACGCCACTTCCCTTTTTTCCATAGCCCTGTCCCTTTAGCATTTTGCAAGCTTTGGTAAGTTAATGTACTGTATCCCTCTGCATTTAAATCTTCAACGGTTTGGTAAGCTATTTCGTTTTTTTGTTTCACCCCCGGTTGCCCCTTTTCACCACCAATGGATTTCCATTGCCAGATATTTACTGGAATTCCGTTTTCCCCCATGGTTAAGGAGGGCGGTTCTTTTTTAGACTGGACAGGAAACATGATAGCCGCACGATCTACATACAAAGAGGAATGCTCAAAAGTACCATCTCGAGAATCGTCTTTCCATTCGAGCATTACCACTAACTCCTCACCATTTTTAACAGCACGTATCGCTACTTGTTGGGTAGATGGATTAGGCCATTTGGGATTGGTGATCATTTGCGGACCTAATTCAATTTTAATAGGAGCAGGTGACTGTTCACCATTCCAAAATGGATCAAAAGGGTTATCCGGCAAACTCCCTTCATAATTGGCAACATTAATTATTGGCCCACAACTGCCTTCTTCTATACAATCTTCGACATTTGAAGAACAACTCCAATTACCACATAAAATTACAAGGCATAGAAACAGATGATGAGGAAAACGAACACACATATTAATTACGGAAATTAGAATTGAAAAATCAATCCCTCAAGCTGGGATTTTAATTCTGAAGTATAGGGGCCCACTAAAATAAAATTGAGATTTTTCGAATCAAAGACCTTTTTAGCTACCGCCAACATTTTTTCAGCGGTTATAGATTCAATAAATATTCTTTCTTCCTCCAAAGACATTTCTCTCGAATAAAGATGAGGAAATGCATAACGCACCACCTGCTTATATGGGTCATCTAATTCTGAGTCCAGATCGAAAAAATATCTCTTTTTAATATGAGCAAGTTCTTTCGCGGTCGGTCCTTCCTTGCAAAAATTTTTTATTTCCTTCAGTAGAATCTCGGTGACCTCCACTACCTTTTCCTGTCTCACTGTAACGTCAAAATCGATAGTTCCAAGGTCTGACATGCTAGTGGCTCGACATTCGACAGAATAAACTAATCCCAACTCTTCTCTAAGAATCCGTTGCAGCCTTGAAGTAAATCCATCATCAAAAACACGACTAATCAAAGCCAAAACAAAAAATTCAGGATCGTTATAGGAAAAAGTACGGAAACAAATCTGTAATTCAATCTGGCTGTCTGAATCTTTCTGGAAATGAAGTCCTGGCTTATCCTGTTTTTCATCAATACTTCCAATAAAATGATTTTTAGAAAAAGGTTCAAATCCGTTTTTCAGGCTTGAAAAATATTTATGACTAAGCTCCAAGGTTTGCGAATGTAAAACCGGACCCCCAAATGCCAAAACCATATTGCCGGCTATGTAATGCTTTTCAAAGTATTCCCTTATCATTTCTGTTGTAATAGTCTTGATCGTTTTTTCCGTGCCAATGGTCGGCCATGCCATCGGTGTATCCGGATATAACAATCTGCAAGCCTGATTGTTTATATCAACGTTTATCCCTTCTTCATTGAGTTCTTCAAAATACTCTTCAAGGATTATTCCACGTTCCAGTTCAATTTCCGGAAAAGTCGGAGAAGAAAAAAATTCCGCAAACAATTCTAATCCTTTTTCTAATTGCGAAATATGAGGGCTAAAACCATACTGTGTATATTCTCCTAATGTGGAAGCCCTTAAATCATGCCCAATATTTTCAAACTCCATATTTAATGCAATAGAATTAGGGTATTTTCGGTTGCCACGAAACATCATGTGTTCTAGAAAATGTGAAACCCCATTATTCTGAAGACTCTCNTACCGNAATCCCGCACGCACAAACATTGCAACCTCCATGGTATGAATATGCGGCATTTCCACCGTAACTACCGTCAAACCGTTGGGCAAGGTGTCACTAAAATATTTTAAAGCAAATTCTTTAACTGTCATATTTACTTAGGTATCATACAAACCCTATCAGGGTCGAGTTTACTAATCCGAGTTGAACTATTTATTATGTCACAAACCAATCAAAAAGATGAGTCTGGAAAATGGTCTGAAAATGACTACCAAATTGGCTTAAACTTTATCAGAAANAATGAAGACCAAGCCAATTCAGATACTATTTTATATACGGAAAATGACGTTTCGGTTATATCACCAAGCAGACTACCTATCTTTGGAGCAGGATTCTATGGTATTTTCATGCTCGCTCCAATAGTTCTTTTCATGCTTATGATCAGCTACCTGATAATTATTGTCCTCACCGCAAATTCTTTAGAAACTCAATCTCAGTTACTTTTTTCTTCAGTATGTTTGTTTTTTCTATGGGCCCTGACTAAAATCTTAAAATTGATCATGTCAAAACACGAACTGTTTCCCAGAAAATATTTTTCAACTTTGGGGCCACGGGGTGTGGCGGGTCATTACTCAAAATTACATTTTCCTTTCCATTCGACAGTAACCATTNGAAATGAAGAAATTGAATCTATTCGGTCTTATTCCACTTTTTTTCTTCCAGGATTTATTTTAGGTATCTTTAAAGTCTATATCGTTGCAATTTATTCTAAAGAGGGAAAAATATTAAAAATCCCATTCTACGCCTCAGCCAAAGAAGCGTCTGCTATTTCAGATAAAATCTTACAGTTAATTAACCCAAAACCTCTCTAATAATACAAGTAGTTTCAAAATTTTTTCGTCCCAGTAAANCTAGAATGACTTTTTAAGAGCGAGGCCTAAGCTTATTCAAACAAAATTGCGTCTTCACCTAACAAAGATTGAATTTGCTCAATAACCTCATCGGAGGGTTGGATGCGAAGGTCTTCAGAAACGGTGACCACTCGCTCCTTATTGTCTGGAGAGATGAAATGTAACCTGGTATCGTTATTCCCTTTGTTAGCCGCCAAGATTTCTTTAACAGCATATAACGTTTCTTTTTCCANGCCTAAGGTCCGGAAGTGGATCATCACCCTACCCTGAAATCTCTGCTTCGCCTGAATCAATGGAAATACCTCGCTAGCAATTACTTTTGCCATATTACCTTCNGAGTCCACCTGCCCCTTCACTAGAATAGGTTCTTCGGTAAGTAAAAGGGGTTCTACCTTGGCATAAATTTCAGGCCACAAAATCACTTCAATGGATCCATGCAAATCTTCCAGCGTAATAATACCCATTTTATCGCCCTTACGGGTTGTTTTTGGAAGATGCTTGATGGGGATACCGGCAATACTAACCGCCTTATTGTTTCCAAATTCAGCAACGGATGCGGATGTCGCATCGGTAAACCGGGCAAGATCTTTTTGAAATCGATCAAGAGGATGTCCTGTTATATAAAAGCCTATACTTTCTTTTTCAAATTTTAACCGGTCCATTTCATCCCATTCATTGACATGACTTCCATTATCTTTTTCGGAAACTGAATCTTCGGCGAAAGTATCAAACATACTTGACTGACCCAGTTGTTTATCGCGTTGTTTAGCTTGCCCCTGNTCCATAGATGCTTGAAGATCTTTTAACATTTTTGCTCGATTCTCCCCAAGTGAATCACAAGCACCGCTTTTTATTAAACTTTCAAAAACACGNTTGTTNGCCAATTGAAGATCTACACTTTCACACAACTCGATCAAAGANTTAAAGTTTCCCAATCCTTGTCGAGCTTCAATAATATTATCGATGGCTTTAGTTCCAACATTTTTAATAGCACCCAAGCCAAACACGAGTTTGTTATTCGAAACTGAAAAATCACGATCACTTAAATTTACATCAGGGGGCTGTACGGAAATTTTCATCTCGCGGCAATCATGGATATAACGTAGCACCTTATCTGTGTTATCCATATCGCTCGTAATNAGGGCACCAAAAAACTCCAATGGATAATGNGCCTTAAGATAAGCGGTTTGATAAGAAACCTGTGCATAAGCTGCNCTATGAGATTTATTAAATCCATANCCTGCAAATTTTTCCATNAGGTCAAAAATTTTCTGCGCTTTTTTAACAGCAATTTTATTAACCTGAGCNCCTTCCATAAATTTTTCGCGTTGCGCGGCCATCTCTTCGGGTTTCTTCTTACCCATTGCTCGACGCAATAGATCTGCATCCCCTAAGCTGAAACCGGCCAAAACACTGGCTATCTTCATCACCTGTTCCTGATAAAGGATTACNCCTTGTGTTTCTTTGAGGATATTCTCCAATTGTGGCAGATCAAATTTCAACTCCATCGTTCCATGCTTACGCTTGACAAAATCATCCACCATTCCACTTTCTAANGGACCGGGTCGGTACATAGCAAGCAAAGCGATAATATCTTCGAAGCAATCTGGCTTTAGTTTTTTCAAAAGGTCACGCATTCCCGAGCTTTCCAATTGAAAAACACCCAAGGTTCTGGAAGCACATAAAAGCTTAAACGTGGCTGGATCATTCAAAGGAATCATGCTGATATCCAGATCTTTATCCTGGGACTGTTTNATGAGCTTCAANGCNTTATGGATTACTGTCAATGTTCGAAGCCCAAGAAAATCCATTTTGAGNAGTCCCAGCTTTTCAATACTACCCATTGCNTACTGCGTAACTACTTCGTCATTACCGCCTTTATAAAGAGGGCAAAACTCCGTCAAGGCCTTCGAAGAAATAACAACCCCAGCAGCATGCGTTGAACAATGTCTTTGTAATCCTTCCAGGCTCTTAGCAATATCCAGCAGTTCCGCTACTTTAATATTTTCTTTACGAATTTTAGCGAATTGTTTTTCTTCCTTGAANGCATCGTCCAAAGTGATATTCAGTTTATTCGGGACCAGTTTTGCAAGTTTATCCACCTCACCATAAGACATATCGAGAACACGGCCCACGTCACGGATCACTCCTTTGGCGTTCATACTGCCAAAGGTGATGATCTGAGTTACGTTTTGGTTGCCACCATATTTTTCCGTTACATATTTGATAACGTCATCGCGTCCATCCATACAGAAATCAATNTCAATATCGGGCATACTCACCCGTTCTGGATTCAAAAAACGTTCAAANANCANATCNTATTGCATCGGATCAATNTCNGTNATTTTNANGGCGTANGCNNCNACNCTGCCCGCTGCTGAACCCCGACCCGGGCCTACAGGAATACCCTTTTCTTTCGCATNCTTGATAAAGTCCCAAACAATTAGAAAGTAGCCTGGATATCCCATTCTTTGGATAATTCCCAACTCTTCTTCCAGACGTTTTTCATAGATGGATCGGTCAAAGTCGATTCCCAGTTTTTCCAATTCCANNAACCGGTCTTTAAGTCCCTTNCGNGATATCTCTTCCAGATAGGTTTCCAGAGTATAAGATTCCGGNACCGGGTAATCGGGCAAATTGAGTTTGTCGAACTCCAACTCCANNTCACAACGTTCCGCAATTTTTAGTGTGTTTGTAATGGCTTCNGGTNTTTCNCTGAATAACTCAGTCATCTCTTNAGGGGATTTGAAATAAAATTCAGGCGCCGGATATTGCATACGATAAGGATCGCTGATCGTTTTTCCCGTCTGCAAACAAAGAAGGATTTCATGGGCACGAAAATCTTCCTTATCAAGATAAT
>NZYH01000055.1 GCA_002697825.1 Nitrospina sp.
AATCTCTGCCTTAGCGCAAATTTCTGCTGCCTCCTGCAAAATTTCTTTTCTCTTTGATACAAGATCACCTTTTTGTAAATTTAAAAATTGCGTCACAAGAAATCCATTCAACACGGTACCCACAATTTCCAGTGGATGACTACTGAATGTCAGGCCTAATTGAAAGCATTGATCGGCTAGGGTTTTTGACCATCTTTTATGAAATAGCGCAAGTGGGACAGACAAAAAAACAAATATGGAAGTTGCTGAGCATTGAAGGTTAGGTTCTGCTAGGGGTCTGTCAGCAAGTGAATCGACCGCTTTCCAAAGGCAACTTTCAGAGCTTCGAAATAAGCCAAAATAATTCTCAGGGCCCCCTTTAATTAGGTTTTGAAAATTTATTGTTGTTTCTTCAACAAACTTTTTTTTATTTGTCAAAACGCCATCGCAAACAGCAAGAGCACATTGAGTAGGGGCGCCGTATAGGCCTTGCATTCGATAATGTTTAATACCCTTTCCTATTATATTTCGTATATCTTTATAATCTTCAATAGTTCCAAAAATCTGTCGGATTGCCTCTGGCTTTAATCCATTAACAGCACGACCCATAGCATCGCCTATAGCCATTCCTAAAAAACAACCCATTACTTTTTCTGGGCTTACATTCATAACGATTTTAAATTAATGGAAATTTAAACAGAAAGCAGCTCTGTAGGATGGTTTTGCTGAGCCAAAATCAGTTTTGGTAAAGATTCTCCGAGTGCTTGAAGCGCAGTGATTTTTGCAAGTTCAGGATGGTTGTTAGTCTCACTAATATGCATCAATACAACTAACTTTAGGCCAAAATGATTTACTGATGCCAATAACTCGCCACAATCTTCATTGGAAAGATGACCCACACCACTTTTTATTCTTTTTTTAGTGCTCCACGGGTAAGGACCTGCCTCTAACATAGAAATATCATGGTTGGCTTCAACCAACAATGCATCAAGATTTCGTAGTACTTTTTTTATTTCGGGAGTAACCCTTCCCAGATCGGTGGCTATACCCAGGCTTTTGTCTTGGTAACGAATTACAAAGGCAACAGACTCTTCTGCATCATGGGGAGTNGAATAGGGTTCTACCGAAATTTCNCCTAAATTTATTGGTTCGCTGGCGCGAATGATATTATAGGTATCGATCTTTCCTATTGTATGTTGCGAACGCCGCCAAGTTCCTTCGGTAGTGTAAAAAGGAACTTCATATTTCCTTAATAACGGCCCTATTCCTCGTATATGATCCGAGTGTTCATGGGTAGCAAACACTGCATCGATNCCGGTAAAACTTCGATCAATTTGNGCCATACGAGCCGAGAGTTTTTTTTCACTCAAACCNGCATCAATCAAAATNCGCTTTTTACCTGCTTCAATATAAACNGAATTTCCACCNCTACCACTGGATAAAATAGAAAACTTTAAAATAAGTAGAACCTCTAAGGGAAAGCAGGTTAGTGCAATAAATTAAACCTTAGCAAATTGTATCATAGAATCGAAATAATTTTTTCTTCAGGTATATCATCTACAATTTCTACGATNCCAATTTCTTTAACCAGAATAAATTTGATTTTATGGTTCATNGTTTTTTTATCATGGTAAAGTGATTCAATAATCGCCTTTGAATGCAGATCAGGCAGATCTGCAGGCAAACCAAATTTTCTTACCAGACGATCNAATCGCCGAGGAATTCCTTCCTGACACTTACCAAGTTTTTGNGANAGCTTGGCAGCATAAACCATTCCTATTGCAACAGCCTCCCCATGGATAAACTTTGAATAGTGGGTTAATGCTTCGATGGCATGCCCTAAGGTATGGCCAAAATTTAAAATCATTCGGTAATGATTTTCAAGCTCATCTTTCTCTACGACTTCAGCTTTAATTGAACATGAGGTTTTAATAATATATTCGAGGCATTTCTTATCCAGTTGAAGAATTTTTTCAACGTTCTTTTCCAAATATTCGAAAAGACTGGAATCCGATATCACACCATATTTAATAATCTCTGCAAGTCCTGCACGAAACTCTTTTTGCGGAAGCGTTTGCAAAGTGTCCAAATCGGCTAAGACCAGACAAGGCTGGTAAAATGCGCCGATCATGTTTTTGCCCTTAGGATGATTAACCGCTGTTTTTCCTCCCACACTACTATCTACTTGCGAAAGTAAAGTGGTAGGCACTTGAACAAAGGGTACCCCTCTTTGGAAGGTCGCTGCTACGAATCCAACTAAATCACCAATAACACCGCCTCCCAATGCAATCAAAACAGATTTTCGATCACATTTTAAATCTAGCAATCGATCAAAAATTTTTTCTGCCTGCCCAAGAGTTTTTGAGGTTTCACCTTCCTCTACTTCAATGAGATCCGCTGTCCAACCTTGATCTTTAAATCCAGATAAGACCTTATCTCCATAAATTTTAAAAAGGGAGGGGTGCGTAATTAATACAATGCGGCTGGGNTTAACAATCTGGGAGAGNCANTCCCCCAATTTACCTAGAAGCCCTGAACCCAAAAGGATGTCATAGCTTCTNTTGCCCANATTTATATTTAAACGTTGCATGAAAGGGGAATCTTTATTCAGNGGGTTGANGTTTTTATACTATTCNCCCTAATTGTAACCATTTTCAGCAATGGTCTGCGNAATAAACCAACAAGTTGGGNAATAATATCGAATGCATTGAATCTTTTAAACAAAATACCCAAAAAAGGAATTCTGGATAAAAATGGAGGGTTTTTTGGAACGTAAGTAATAAAACCTTCCGGAATCATGATCCATTTTAATAGCTAATAGGACTCAACCAAGCTTAGCCTTTTTTCTTAGATGATTTATTAGATAATGTATTAGGATTTCCATTATCGTCTTCGAAAATTCGAGTTCGATCTGCCAATTTATATCCAAGAGCTAAAATAATTTTTCTTTTAGTATCTAGACGACATTCATTCCCCTTTTCAATCCTGTCTATTGTTTGAACGGTGACATCCGCTTTACGAGCAAGCTCAGCCTTGCTCATCATTTTGGCCTCACGTATTTGTCGAACACTATTGGTGTTAGCCACGATATTACCCCCTTTAAAATAGTTCTAGCTCTTTTATTCTAATTATTTAACTAACTTTTGGAATGTGTTGACCTTATTTTAAATACCTTATTTTGTCAACAAAATTTTATAAATACCTTAAAATAATAGTAAATTTTAATAAATTATATGTTTATCATGTTTTAATTTATCCCTCTAACAAAAATTCGCCGTTTTAGAAAGTTCGGTTGAAAAGAAAGATTAGTTCCCTTAAAGTCTTACTCTATGAAACAAGTATTTTTAGAAACCTTTGGATGCCAGATGAATGTGGCAGATACTGACAGGATGGAATTGATCTTATTTCATTCTGGTTACCGTCGCACCCAGGAAAAAGAAGATGCGGACCTGATTCTGGTCAATACCTGCTCCATTCGTGAAAAAGCAGAACAAAAAACGTTTTCTCTTTTTGGTGGCCTAAAACCTCTTAAAACTACCAACCCGGACCTAATCCTAGGGTTGACCGGTTGTATGGGTCAGCAAGACGGAGAGAAAATGCTAAAAAAGATGCCCTATTTGGACTTTGTATTGGGCCCCGATCAGGTGGAAGGCATAGAACAAGCAGTCAACCGAGTTAAAGAATCAAAAAAGCCGTTTGTATGGACCGGATTTGATATTGAAAAAAAATACTCTATCCCAGAGATCTCAGGAGACCTGCCTAAAAAACCAAGTCCAAGTTCATTTGTAAACATTATCAAAGGTTGTGATAAGTTTTGCACCTTTTGCATCGTTCCCTTCACACGAGGACGGGAAAAATCGCGTGAACCTGAAGAACTATATCAGGAAATACGTCACCTTATTGACCATGGTGCAAAAGAAATTATTCTTCTTGGGCAAAATGTAAATTCTTATGGTAAGCGTGGTCTGAAAAATCCTATACCCTTTCATGAACTTTTATATAAAATTGCAGAAATTCCTGGATTGGAAAGGTTGCGTTTTACCACCAGTCATCCTAATGATTTCACACGGGAAACGATTCGTGCATACCGTGATCTAGATAAACTGGTTAATCATCTACACCTCCCGATTCAAAGTGGAAATAATGATATCTTAAAATTAATGCGTCGGGACCATACCGTCGAAGAGTACCAAGAATTGATCGATGAATTAAAATCTGAAGTGCCTGATATATCTCTTACAACTGATATTATTGTAGGGTTTCCCGGTGAAACTGACGCCCAATTTCGGGATACTTTAAAAGTTATGGAACGTATTGGCTATAGCAGCAGTTTTATGTTTTCATACAGTCCAAGACCTGGAACACCAGCCAGTGAATTTGAAGATTCGGTTCCTTTAGAGACCAAAAGCAAACGNCTACAAGAAATTATCAAACTNCAAAATAGGCTNACCCAAGANCAGGTGNAAAGTTATAAAGGAAAAACCGTAGAAGTACTTATCGAGGGTGGCTCATCCAAACCTGGCTATTCTTTTAAAGGAAGGAANCCTCAATACTGGAGAGTAAACCTAAAAGGGGATGAAAAAAAGTTTCAGCCNGGTGANATCGTTCAAGTCAATATCGAAAAAACATCAGGACACAGCCTGAGCGGGTTAATTCAATAAATTGCAATATGGGAATAGATCTCTTCTTCAAGCATTGCAAGTTGAGGAACCGTGATCTTGAGAGTCACTCTTAAGTCACGAATGAATATAAGGTCGGGCGGCTTATCCCTAATTGCAAAGNNACTAAGCGCACTATTACAAAACTGGTCGAGTTCAATTATCTGGTTTAGTATTTCTGCTGGTAAATCTTTAAGTCCCACTTCTTGATCTTCCAAAAACCTCACTATACCAATCAGACTAATTTTGATATCCACACACTGCTCGCGTAATCCACCTATAAGAGCAGACTCTTTGGTCTTCAATTCTTCACAAATTTTAAACAAAAGCTCCCTCAAATNTCCATAAAAAATTTCGTGTTGTTTTTTGTCCTTGAATAATTCCCCTTGTCCCCCAAATAAAAGGAAAAAGACAGTTTCAAGCTTATATTTATCTGATGACATTACGGTATAAAGAATGGACTTGAATTCCAGCGCATCAAATGAAAGTTCTAGATCCTGAAAAATTTCATTCAGAGTTCCAAGTTTACCTTTGATGGGGCGTCTCAAATTACTACGGNNNAAAGGCCCTGNTTCNGATTTCCAAACCGGTACCATTTGAACACCACCGGCTTCACAACCCACGACTGTCCACTCTTGCAGAGATTCAAGAAACTCTGTCACAGAAAAAACATTNATATCTTTTAAAATCTTTTGGTCAAGTGCAAACAGAACTCTCAATAATTGCTTTTCAAGACCCTCTGCNCAAAATTTTTTATCTTGAGANAGTGGGTACATCTGAGTTGCAAGAGCGAGGTTAANGGCGCGTCGGCGTAATCGATCAGATCGCAATTGTTTCGATGAATAAGGCCTTAACTGATAAATACCTTTTTCGTAATCTAACAAGTCAATCAAAAGTCCGTCACCGGGTTTGCTTTTAAAATTTGTATAACAATCATTCATATCCAGAACTGTGACAGTCATGCAGCTTTTNCCTGGAACTTTTTCATTAATTTTAATTTCTTCTGGAAAATTGCCACAATATTGATAAAAAGAAGCCACATCTTGAATAAAAAATGTTTGTTTCATCTTTTTTATTTCATTTTTATCGGGATCAAGAAATATTAGATCTTGCTCCTTTTGATCTGACAAAAGAAATGGCATGAGGCGATGCCCAGGAATAAGTATTTCCTGCTTCAACTCCCAAGTCCCTAATTGAAAAAAAAGGGAGACGTGTTTAATTTTTTCTATAACGGTGCGGCAAGGAATAAAATCATCCTCTTTCACTCCAATCAAACAGTGATGATTAAGCAGGATTCTTTTAACTTTTTTTAAATAAGATTCAGAAATTTGTTTTTGCCAACGATTCTCCAAATTTTTGGCGAAATCATTGACTGTAAAAGGATCTTTGGATTCACGAATTATTTCTTCTGTCAATTTGTTAAGTGTAATTTTTTTCTTCATTTTAGGATGGCTATTAAAGTTGAAGAGTTCAAGACCGCATAGGAAAAAGGGTCAAGGGGGCCTTTTCAAAAAAAATCGTGATTAGACTATCATAAAACTTTTCTTGTGTTAAGTTTAAGGCACAGTTTGATTTAAAAAATCAAAATATTTGATTTTGAAATTTNATNGAGCTACTATTAACTTTTAAATATATTTCTTATTTATTCTTGAGGCCGGAGAATTCATATGGCATTAAACCTTGAACCCATTTATCAGGAAATTTTTACTAAATTAAAAACCCGTAAAAAGTTCGTAATCCGTTCGTTGGAAAAAAACTTNCTCACCGTTGAACAAGATGAAGAAATTTGCGGACAAAAAGAACCCAAAGTTTTTGAATTTAAAAGCCCTAAAGAGCTTGAGGCGTTTGTTCACAGTGAAAACACAATAGAAGCAGATATCGTCAGGCAATTGGAAGGAAATAATATGCCTTATCGGTAAATCGAAGTATTTATTGCCTTATTTGAAGACTGATTTCTAATCATTTGATTGGGATTTTTCATATTCAAGCGATTATTCGAATCTTTTTAGNACNATGGCAGAGTTTTTTGAGCCGAAAGATATGCAATTACTTATAGCAACATCTATTCTTTTTTCTCGACCAAAATTGGAAATATAATCCATGTCGCATTCCGGATCTGGATTCTCCATATTTATTGTCGGAGTCATAAACCCATTTTTCAATGAAAGCGCGGAGATCATAACTCCAAGAGCCCCTGAGGCCCCCTGCGGATGCCCAACCATAGATTTAGTAGAACTGGATGGGATATTTAATGCATTTCCATTAAAAGTGNTTTTTACTGCCATGGTTTCGACTTTATCGTTTAACAATGTCGAAGTGCCATGGAAATTGATGTAATCCACTTCTTCTTCGTTGATTCGTCCATCTTTCATTGCAAGTTTTAAGGCTCTTGCAGATTGTTTACCGTCGGGCATAATTGCTACCCGGTGATAGGCATCACAGGTAGTCCCATAACCGACTAACTCCGCCACAATATCAGCACCTCTTTTTTTTGCATGTTCTAATTCCTCAAGAATAATCATCCAGCAACCTTCGGCCAGCACAAATCCTTCCCGATCCCGATTGAAAGGACGTGACCCACGGGATGGATCATCGTTATAGTTCATCGGGTTGACTTTCATTCTCTCAAAACCCTGCATCATTGCCGGAGTAACACAAGACTCTACACCACCACTTACAAACCAGTCCTCCTGACCGTAGCGAATAGTATTGAANGCATAACCTAGAGCATCCGTGGAACTNGAACAGCCATTAGAAATNACATGACTTCTGCCTTGGAAACCAAAACGCATTGAAATTTCACTAGAAAGCATTCCAACCAGGGAATTAGAAATCGCATAAGGGCTGATTTTCTTTTTTTGTTTGGAAAAAAATATTTCGAATTGNTTTTCAGAAAAATCGAACCCGGAACCACCGCTGCCAACAAGAACACCGAGCGATTCGAAATCCTGTTCGGAAAAGGAGCTGAGATCAATACCAGCATTTNCCAATGCTTCCTGTGTTGCAGCAACAGCAAGAGGCACCGTCCGAGGCATTTTTTTTAAATCCGACGAAGAAAAATAAAGAGAGGGGTCGAAGTTNTTAATTTCACCGGCTATTTGACAGGCTAGNCCTGCAGGGTCAAAACTTGTAATACGGTCGATACCACTTATTCCTTTGCAAGTATTTTCCCAGAATTCTTTTTGACCAATCCCATTTGGGCTTACAGCACCTAAACCGGTCACTACGACTCTACGAAGCATATATTTTTATCAGCCTTACGATTAAACTTGTATTAATAAGTTATGTTAACATAGCAAGACCNGAACGGACAAGGCTACCCTCCAGCTANGGNTCCAGTAAGTCCATNCGGNAACAANTGCTAAAATTAATGCTTCAGGGAGGTTTGGTATATGTGTATTATCCTGGGCAAGACCAAAAGCTACCACGAAGCCTTAGAGACCAACTTGGTCAGTATCGAACCATTACTTGCGGCAATTCGCCGCCCAGTCATAAAACAGATTGCTTCCACTTAAACACAAAACAGGGCAGATGATTGTCTCCGGATTTGACGGCACCTNCCTTAATAGTCAAACCGAAAAGCTTATTACCGAACAGGGTATTGGTGGTCTAATTTTGTTTGAGCGGAATTACAAAAATCCGAAACAACTGAAAAAACTAACAGAAGATTTACAAGCCATTACACCNCAGCACTCTCCTCCTTTATTCATATCAGTCGACCAAGAAGGGGGTCGTGTCTTACGATTAAAAGAACCCTTCACCAAATTTCCTCCAATGTGTTGCCTAGGAAAAGCGAACTCTGATGATTTAGCTTACCGATTCGGATTAGCAATGGGAAAAGAAATGAAAGCTGTGGGCATAAATATGGACTACGCCCCAGTGCTGGATGTCCATTCTAATCCCGATAACCCAATCATCGGGCAACGCGCCATAAGCTCCAACCCAGAAAAGGTTGCACGATTGGGTTGCAAAATAATACAAGGATTTAAAGATGCCAGAGTTTTCCCTGTAGGCAAACACTTTCCAGGCCATGGAGACACATCACAAGATTCACATTTGATCCTTCCTCAGGTAGATAGAAGACTGGAATCATTGGAACAGATTGAATTGATTCCCTTCGCCAAGGCATTTCAAGAAGGACTGGAAGTTATAATGACTGCGCATGTTGTATATCCTGCTTGGGACGCAAATATTGCAGCCACCTTTTCAAACACCATTTTAAAAAGTTTGCTGCGAAATAAAATGGGTTTTAAAGGATTGGTAATGTCTGATGATCTTGAAATGCAGGCGGTAACACAAACTGCGGAAGAAATTCCTTCTTTAGCCATCAACGCAGGAGTCGATTTGTTTCTTATCTGCCACGATATTTCTAAAGTCACCCAACTACAAGAAGCTTTAATTAAAGGAAT
>NZYH01000056.1 GCA_002697825.1 Nitrospina sp.
CGGTTTATGTCCTTCTTTTAGGACTAGGAACCATAGGAGAAATATGGGAAATTGAATGGATTTTAGATTTGCCTTTGTTCAGACCTCCCGGCAAATACTAACCTAAAAATTTGCCAAAATAGGCAACGCCTGAATTGGCTTGAAAAGTTTTATTTCCCTTTTCCATACCTTTCTTTCCCGGTTGTGGTTTGTCCTTGCTTGGGTTATCCTTTCCGTTTTTACGTTTGGTCTAATTTTGAGCAAAGTTAATGGAAAATAAATTTACTATCGTAGTGGTCGTGGAACATGATCAAAATGGGATAAAACCCGTTACTAATGAAATTCTAAATGCTGCTAGTAATCTGGGTGGGTTCGTAATAGCCTACTATTTTTCTGAAACTCAAAAAGAGGACGGTCAAACACTCATTGATAATGGTGCAGACGAAGTTCGATTTTACCTACACTCGGATTTTAATCATTATGTTCACGAAACTTATTCAGCTGCTTTGTTAAGCGAGATTGAAAAAACAGAACCCGATATGGTTTTGTTATCATCCTCGAATAACGGTAAGGAGTTATCTGCTGAGATGGCTACACGGCTGGGAGTAGCATTGATCACCGATTGTATTGACCTTCAAATTTCCAATGAAGGCAAGGTAATTGCTAAAAGGCCAATATTTTCCGGAAAAGCATTTTCATTATGCGAATTAAAGGGCCCTAAGCCCTACTTCCTAACCTTAAGATCTAATGTATTCAGAGGTGAGACCGTCGATACCATTAGGAGAGGGGTTATTAATAAGCAAGAATTGGTTTTTCCAGAGTTCTCAAAAATGGTTGGTAGTCTAATTCGAGAGGTCGGGCTTGAACTAGATATTACCGAAGCCCGGATCATTGTTTCCGGCGGATTGGGGATGCAGGACCCAGCAAACTTTAAACTTCTTGATGAGTTGGCCGGCGTTTTAGGAGCCGCGGTAGCGGCCTCCCGACCTGTTGTTGATAATGGCTGGAAGGAGTATACGTATCAAGTTGGGCAGACCGGAAGAACCGTTTCACCCGATTTATACATAGCCTGTGGTATTTCAGGTGCAGTTCAGCATTTAGCCGGAATGTCTTCATCACGTTGTATTGTAGCAATCAACTCGGACCCTCATGCACCTATATTTTCTGTTGCCGATTACGGTATTGTTGGGGATGTGCTTAAAATAGTTCCTTTACTCACGCAAGAATTTAAAAATATTCTAGGCCACTGAGCTTGCATACCGGCCTTCCATGTTAACAAGTGTATGAATATCCTTGATATACTGGAGGACTCAAGATTAGGTCTTTCCCCCGATTCAACCCTCAAGCAAATTAAACTTCAGTTTACCTCCTACCTGCACCTTCTGGTTAAGTGGAATAAAAAAATTAACCTTACTTCTGAAAAAACCGTGCAAGAAATTTTACAACGCCATGTTTTTGATTCTTTGCATTACTGCAGAGCCGTATTTCCTAATGATCGAATCATTGATATAGGGAGTGGCGCAGGTTTTCCTGGAATACCCCTAAAGATAATATATCCCAATCTAAACGCAATNCTNGTNGAAAGCCAAAGGAAACGATGNAGTTTTCTTAATNCAGTTATCCANGAGCTTANCNTNGGAAAAACNATTGTTGTCAATGCAAGAGCAGAGCAAATTCTGCCAGCCTCTTCGGTTGATGTAGTTGTTTTAANGGCAGTTTCAGATATTAACAGCTGCCTTAAATTGGCAGGAAGATTTTTGGAAAGGGGCGGTAAAGTTGTTTTGAAAAAAGACCCTGATGAGAAAACTAATCAAACTCCTCAGGGGTTTACACTTGCAGAGGAGAGAGTTGTGCTGGGATACAATGATAAGCAATCTAATCTATTGATTTTTGAAAAATGTTCCACGTGAAACAACTTTGATTGGGACTAAAGATCTTTTGACTGTTTCACGTGAAACATTTTATCTAACTTGATAAGATAATAGTTAGCTAAAAAGTTAAATTTATGCTAATTTTAACTAGCATATATCCAGGTTTAGGGTTTCATGAGCAAAATAATTAGTATTGCAAATCAAAAAGGCGGGGTTGGGAAAACAACCACTGCTATAAACCTAGCCGCTTCTTTAGCCCTTTCGGGCAAAAAAGTGCTCTTGGTGGATGTGGATCCTCAAGGAAATGCCTCGAGTGGTTTGGGGGTTGAGGAAGATTCCAGGGGGGTTTATGAGCTCTTGATGGGTGAAGCCAGCGTCGAAGAGGTGACTTGCTCCACAGAAATTGAAACCCTGAAAATTATCCCTGCGCGAGTCGACCTTACAGGAGCCGAAATAGAGCTTGTGACAAGAGGATCCCGGGAAACAGTATTGAAGACAGCACTGACTAAAATTGATGAATATGAGTTTGTGGTCATTGATTGCCCGCCCTCTTTAGGCCTTTTAACATTGAATGCGCTAGCTGTTTCTAACTCAGTATTGATTCCTATGCAATGTGAATACTACGCTTTGCAAGGACTCAGCCATTTGTTGAAAACTTTGAAACTTGTAAAAAAGTCAATCAACCCAGATTTAAAAGTGGAAGGTATTTTATTAACTATGTTTGACGGAAGAACTCTTCTGGCAGCACAGGTAAAAGATCAGGTAAAAAAATATTTCAGTGATTTTCTTTTAAAAACTGTTATCCCCAGGAACGTGCGATTGAGTGAAGCCCCTAGCCATGGGAAGCCTATCATGCTTTATGCAGGCAGTTCGCGGGGCGCCGATTCTTATGTTGAACTTGCTAAAGAAATTATTTCTAGATCTAAAACGGATTCTCGCCTTAAAACTTCCTTAACAGGTTCATTAACATGAATAGAAAAGCTCTAGGTAAAGGTATAAATGCATTAATCCCAGAATTTGAAATGGGGGTTCCTGAAGTAGGACTCTCCTCAGCAAAAGATTTATCGGTCGATGAAATTTCGCCAAATCGTATGCAACCCAGAAGTTTTTTTGATGATAAAAAACTGGAGGAGTTAGTCGCTTCTATTGAAGAGTATGGCATATTGCAACCAGTCGTGGTTCAAAAGGCCAATTCAGGTTATGAATTAATAGTGGGTGAAAGACGTTGGCGCGCTTCCAAAAAACTTGGGCTTAAAAAAATCCCTGCTGTGATCCGAGAAGTAAGCGATGAGCAATCTCTGGAAATTGCAATCATTGAAAATATTCATCGTCAAGATTTAAATCCCATAGAGGAGGCCGAAGCTTATGCTAGGCTTTCCAGCGAGTTTGCTTTAACCCAAGAAATGGTAGCAAATAAGGTAGGCAAAAGCCGTGCTGCAGTTGCTAATACTTTGCGGTTGTTAAACTTATCAGAAATTTTAAAAGAAGACCTAGTATCTGGTAAGATATCGATGGGTCATGCTAGGGCTTTGCTGGGCTTAGAAAACCCAAAAAACATGGAAGCCTTAAGAAAAGAAATCGTTAAAAAAGGTTTGTCGGTTCGCCAAACGGAGAACAAAGCTAAAAAATTAAAAAATGATTCTGCTGAGAAATCGAATTCATCCACAGACCCAAAAGATATTTTTATTAAAGATCTCGAAAAAGATTTGGCAAGAAGACTAGGAACAAAGGTAAATATCTCTCCGAAAAAAAACGGCGGAAAACTTGTTGTGACTTATTATTCTGATGATGATCTGGAACGGATTCAGCTATTAATAGTAAGCAACAAAAAATAACAATTTTAATGAGCGATTTCTGATGTGGAAGGAAGAAACAAATATGAAAACAGATGATGATCAGATTAAAGCCTATATGGGCAAAGATACTGTTTTTAATGGATCGCTAAATTATGATGGCACTGTTCGTATTGACGGTAAGTTTGAAGGTAAGGTTATAACCGAAGATACCTTGATTATTGGCGAATCAGGCCATTTAATGGCTGAAATTCATGCGGGCACTGTTATTTGCATGGGTCGAGTGGAAGGTACCATTGTGGCTTCTAAAAAAGTAGAAATTCATTCGACTAGTAAAGTATTGGGAAATATAAAATCTCCAGCTATAGATATTGAATTGGGTGGCATCCTTGATGGAAATTGTGATATGAGCGGAAAAGAAACAAAAGTAATTCCCTTGGTAAAAACTGAAGAAAAAGAAAAATAAGTCTACTAACCAAACCCCATAGGGTTAATTTATTAACCCTAAAGTCATTGTTTTAAAATTACTTATTGAGGTTTTTGGGGTGACAGATTAAAATAGACACTGGTTATGGGAAATGAGGACAGGGATACCCTGGAACCAGGGACTATTTATATAGTAAGTACTCCAATTGGGAATCTAGGTGATTTTACTCAAAGAGCAGTTGAAACTCTGAAACATGTATCTTTGATTGCTGCAGAAGATACCCGTCGTACGCGGATTTTATTAGATCGTTATAAAATCCAAACTCCCTTATCCAGTTACAACAGCTATAACAAATTTAAAAAAAGATCCTTATTTATCGATCGTCTTAAGAATGGCCAGAGTATTGCTTTGGTCTCGGATGCTGGNACGCCTGGTATTTCGGATCCGCATTACCATTTAGTGCAATCGGCGTTGGAAGAGGGAATACGCGTAAACTCTATTCCTGGTCCATCAGCATTATTNGCTGCTTTGACGGTTTCCGGTCTCCCCATGGATAAATTTGTATTTGAGGGTTTTCTTCCAAGGAAAAAAGGCCGAGCCACAGCGNTAGAAAATNTGGCATGTGAAAAACGTACGCTGGTTATTTTTGAATCCCCGAACCGNATTCAAAAAACTTTTCAGGATCTTTTTAAGGTNTTTGGTAATAGACAAGTTGCAATTGCTAGAGAATTAACAAAATTGCACGAAGAAGTGCTGCGCGGTAACTTGGAAGACTTTGCAAACCAAGACCGCAATTGGAAGGGTGAAATAACCCTGGTAATTGCGGGANTAAATGTGAAAAAAATCAAGAATGAATGCCAGTAATTATTTTCTTTTTTTAAAAAACCTTGCAATTAAATATAATCATTAATTTTAAAAACTTAGTTTAAAGAAATGAAAAAACTATGGGGTGGTAGATTCAAACAATCNACAGATGCGTTGATGGAAACATTTTCGGCTTCCATATCGTTTGATAAACGTCTTTATGATTGTGATATTGAAGGNAGCATTGCGCATTGCAAAATGCTAGCTCGGTGCAAAATTATTACCACTGTTGAGTCTAAAAAAATCATTAAAGGCTTGCAGCGTATATTACGCGAATGTGATGAAGGCCGCTTTGAGTTTAGTGAAAGCCTTGAAGATATTCACATGAATATTGAAAATCGGTTAAGTGAAATCGTAGGTCCNGTTGCTGGGAAGTTGCATACGGCAAGAAGTCGAAACGACCAAGTTTGTCTTGATATACGACTTTATCTTAGAAAAGAAATTGATGATATCGTTAGCGAATTGGACCGACTTAGCAAAGCCTTAGTAGACATTGCTAAAAAAAATATCGATCTTTGCATCCCAGGTTATACTCACTTACAACGAGCACAACCCGTATTACTTTCACATCATTTACTGGCATATGTTGAAATGATGCTTCGGGATAAAGAACGTTTTCTTGATGCTTATAAAAGAATTAATGTTATGCCGCTGGGTTCCGCAGCTTTAGCTGGTACCAACTTTCCGATTGATCGCAAAATAACCGCAAAACTTTTAGGGTTCCCTGAAATTTCCCACAATAGTATTGATGCGGTAGCGGACAGGGATTTNGTAGCTGAATTTTGCAGTGCATCCGCATTGACCATGATGCATCTTAGTCGTTTTTGTGAAGAGGTAGTCATTTGGAATACCAGTGAATTTGGGTTTTTGGAACTTTCCGATGCGTTTACGACGGGTAGCAGTATCATGCCGCAAAAAAAGAATCCGGATGCTGCTGAACTAATTCGAGGAAAATCAGGGAGAGTGTTTGGAAACCTGGTATCTCTCCTCACNATGATGAAAGGTATGCCGCTCGCCTATAACAAAGATATGCAGGAAGACAAGGAACCCTTATTTGATACTTCGGAAACGGTAAAGGCCTGTCTTCGAATTTTTACTGACATGATAAAAACTGCGATGTTTATACCAATTCCACAAAAAGAATTGGAAGCCAGCGGTTTTCTAACAGCAACCGATTTAGCTGATTATTTGGTATTAAAGGGAGTGCCATTTCGAGAAGCTCATGAGATTACTGGAAAAACGGTNGCCTATTGTCTCGAAAATAAAAAAACATTAGCCGATCTTTCGTTNGCCGAACTTNGTAAAATTTCCAAGAGAATTGACAAAGAAGTCTTCAATCACATAGCGATCAAAAACTCGATGGATAGAAAAAATATTTATGGTGGAACTGCAAAAAAACAAGTTNGTGCGCAAATTTTACGGCTGACTAAAAAACTCAAAAACAAAAGCCGATGATGCCAANAAGCTTTTTTGCTTTACTTGTTATCATCTTCATCCTTCTTTTAACCGGTTTGAGCGGCTGTGGCCACAAAGGTCCTCCCAAGCCCCCTGTCGCCCCGCCCGAAGAAACAAATGTCTAGTAAGGTTGCCACTATTTTGGAAATATCCAACAGTCAAATATCAAAGAATTAAGTTTTTGGTATTGATTTGTNTCAAGGATCAGAATAATGCCACCTAGGAATGTAATGGGTAATCGGTTAATTNNAATTCACCTTTTAGACCTCTTTAAGCAAGGCCCCGTAAAAAATACCCCTGGTTCCCAAACCTAAAGCACAAACATTTGTTTTTATTGANTTTATAGCTTCTTTCAGAGTTTTTTTATGGTACACTACAAGCATAATTTACTGAATTAATACCAAAAATTGCCAAGGGAATTTAAATGAATAAAGATCAAGTTGCAATTTATTTGGATGAGCATCCGGAATTTTTTAATGAATACCCAGAGTTGCTAAGAAGGATCAAAGAAATTAAAGAGGAAGATCTTCCTATTGAACCGATTAATACTTTGAGTCTTGCCGATCGCATCATAAAGCGAGTGCAAAATGATAAGGAAAACCTTAAAAACAAACTAGAATGGTTATTTGAAATTTCCCGTGCCAATGAAAAAATTCAAGATCATTTATATGAAATAGAGCAACTTGTTTTAACCAGTACCAATCTTGACCAGATGGTAAATCAATTAAAAAAAGAAATTCCAAATCGTTTTGGAATTCCTAAGGTCGCTGTTTGTCTGATTCAGGGTTCCGACCATTTTATGGAAGATCGATTAAGGGAGCGATATAANGGAGATCTNGATGAGACAGTAAAATTTATAAGCAAAGAAACCGCATCAAACTGGTTTAACGGAAAACCTCAACCGATCCTNCGTGGAGAGATCNNAGAGTCCGATGTNTTTGGCCCATCCTCTANNGAAGATGATTCGATTAACTCTGAAGCGCTTATCCCTATTGTGGCGCANGAAAATTTAGTGGGGATTATTGCGTTTGGTAGCCCTAAAACTTTTCATTTTCATGAGGGGCTTGGTACCGAGTTTCTGGAACGCATGGCCGACAAAGTCGCAATCTCAATCAATAACATCCTCCTAATCGATCAACTTAAAGATCAACTTGTCCATTAGCCCGCCTCCAGCTGACGTTTGAGTCGAGACCTAAAGCTATATAGCAATACTTTCGAGCTGCGTCTATTACAAGAGAGACGTGTTGGCTAAGAAACAAGAAAATTTATTTGATTTTTATGCTTTCCTCCAGGCTTGACTGATTAGCTAAACTAGTCGATACTAAACAGTCAATAGCCAATCACACATTTAAAATCTTATTATAGGTAGATATATTTAATGATACGTAAGGGGCAAATTGAAGATGCGCCGGCCATTCAGAACCTAATTTGTTTGTATTCTGAAGACGGCAAAATGTTGTTCCGATCTTTAGAAGAAATTGAGCATAACATTGCTGATTTTTGGGTGTATGAAAAGTTGGGTGAGGTCATTGGTATTTGCAATCTAAAATATGGTTGGGACAAACTTGTTGAGATCCGTTCGCTGGGTGTCGATCCGCGCTATCACAGGCAGGGAATTGCCACGCAAATGGTTCAAGAAAGCATCGAGCATTTATTATTAAATCAAAACTGCGATACTGTTTTTGTTTTAACCTATGCAATCAAATTATTTGAGAAGTTGGGGTTTCAGATCATAGATAAAATTAATTTACCACAAAAAGTCTGGAATGATTGCCAGCAATGTCTGCATCAGGATAATTGTGATGAAACGGCAATGAGTTTTTCATTACTTTCTCTTAGAAAAAAATCTGTTTTAAATGATACGAATAATAGTGATGAAGTTCTTATTCCGAATTAATAAGGAGGGCTAAATAATGTTAGGACAAATTTTTAGTGCTTTAACCGGTTTAAGCAACGCAACCAAAAGACTGCAGAATAGTGCCAATAATCTTGCTAATGTACAAACTCCCGGATTTAAAAAAGGGGAAGTAAACAGTGTTGAAATTAAATCAGGCGGCACACGCTTGAACTCAATTACCAAGTCAAACTTTCAGGGTAGTTTTATACCTACTAATAATCCTTTAGATCTTGCCATTCAAGGAAGGGGTTTTTTCCAAGTTGCCAATCCAAATGGAGGTACCAGTTTTACTCGGTCGGGAAGTTTTAAATTGAATGGTGCGGGGCAAGTGGCGGATGCTAGTGGAAACATTCTGATCCCAGAAATCAATGTCCCAGCAGAAAACCATGGCATCATTGTCGGAGCCAATGGTCAGGTGTCTGTGCAAACCCCAGCCGGGCTGGAAGTCACAGGTCAGATTCAACTTGCAAACTTTAACAATCCAGAAGGGTTGATTGTCGCAGGTGGCAACCTATTAGATGAGTCGGCAGCATCAGGCGCGCCGATTGTGGCCATTCCAGGCGAAGGTGCTTTAGGGTCGATTTTATCAGGCTTTCTAGAAGGTTCAAATGTTGATATTGCAGAAGAGATGGTTGATCAAATTGTTTCTAAAGCGGCGTTTAAGGCCAATGTCAATGTTATCAAAGCCAACGATGAAATGATCGGTTCCTTGCTCGATACAAAGAGTTAAATACTTTTTTTCTTAACGCACCTGTAGTATTCTTACCAAAATTTTTTACCTCTCATAATTTATTCAATGGAAAACGGGGATTACCTGATAACGGTAGAGCAATTTGTTCTATCTCTTAAGGAATCGGGTTTATCGCTTTCTGCAACAGACTATGATCTCATCCAGCAATGGGAGAATCGTGGAGTTCCGGTAAAGGTAGTGTGCCGTGGAATTGAAACTGGATTCGGCAAATTTGAAAGTACCAATCCTAGGCAGCCAACCCGTGTTAGCCTGAGTTATCTTAAAGTTTTTATTGAAGAAGAAATCGAACGGGGATGAAACAAAAAATAAAACAAGCAATAGATTGCGGACGTTGCCGCGATAAAAAATATGTTTTTGTAAACAAAAAAGGAAGAGTACAGGCGGAAACCTGTTCTTGTTTTGAGTGCAAGCTTTGTGAGGGCAGCCGCAGGATTTTTGAAGAAGCTCCGGAAGGTTTCTCCAAAATTAAAGAATGTGAATGCAACTGGCTTTTTGAAAGAATGGCATTGTTTAACCATGCGGGCGTACCCGGTAAGTTTGTTCACGAAGATTTTAGTTCTTATTCGGTGGACCCACCGCAGCATAGAACTCAAAAAAATGCTTTACTCAATTCCAAAAAATTCATAAAAGATTACGTTGATAGAAAGGGCCAATATAGTCAAGGTCTTATATATATGGGTGCTCCCGGACTTGGAAAAACTCATATTGTAGTATCAGTAATTAAGGAATTGGTTATGCAACACGGGATAGAATGCAAGTTCGTCGATTTTTTTGAACTCCTGAGAGATATTCGCCACGGGTATGGAGAGGATATTTCAGAAAAGGATTTTATTGATCCTTATGTAGGAGTAAAGGTACTGGTGATTGATGAGCTGGCGAAAGGTCGAAATACGGATTGGGAAATTACCATTCTAGATCATTTTATTTCCACTCGTTACAACGATGACGATAAGGTTACGTTGGTTACTACGAATTTTAGCGATAACCTTGAAAACCCTTTAACACCGACTGGTCGAAATGACAAGCAAGGCTTATCTAATGCCTATTCACGTTTTACCCTTGAAGAAAAAATCGGCGCCCGAATTCATTCTCGCCTGATGGAAATGTGCAAGAAAATAAACCTAGAAGGCAAAGATTACCGTCGGTAGATATTTGATTTTCAAAGTTTAATATAGTCTCGTTTATTCCAGATCCCTCAAAAATTACGTCATCAACATCTAAAGAAATGCCATCCTCAAAAAAATATTCTCCAGGCTCTAAGGTAAGCACATCACCAGGTTGCATTTCTATAAGCGCTTCTTGTATTTCCTCGGAAGAATTCTCGCTTGGTCCAAGCAAAAGTTGTCTAGCTTCTAAGGTAAAAGCAGAGATACTAAGTAAGAAGAATAGA
>NZYH01000057.1 GCA_002697825.1 Nitrospina sp.
GAGCAAAAAATACATTAAGTAACTCAGTGGAAAATCCAATACTTTCACATTCAGATTTACATCATTTACCATATGCTGATGAGTCATTTGACGTTATAGTTAGTAATGGTGTTTTACATCATACTCCAAGTACAAAAAATGCACTAAAAAGTGTCTATCCAAAAATCAAAAAAGGTGGATTGATAATTTTTTACATTTACAAAGTTAAAGCGCCATTACGTGAATTTTCTGATGATTATATTCGAAATCTAATTTCTAAAATGTCACCAGATGAAGCATTTGAAGCAAACAAATCAATTACAAAATTAGCAGAATCTTTACATAATCAAAAAATTAACATAACCATTCCTGAAGATGTTCCACTACTTGGTTTTAAAAAAGGGGAGTATGATTTGCAACGATTTATCTATCAAAATATTTTCAAATTATTTTGGAAAGAATCAATGGGATTCTATGAATCAAATATGGAAAATTTTGATTGGTATTATCCTAAATATTCTTGGCGTCACACCGAACAAGAGATAAAAGATTGGTGTTCTGAATTTAATCTTTCACCAAAAATGATTAAAGAAAACTATTCTGGTTTTACGTGTCACGCTTACCGAAAATAATTTTTTTAATTTTATTCAAGTATAGTCGATTTGAAATCAAAAATCCAATCATTCTGAGTTTGATATTCGTTTTTCCTGAACTTCTATTTATTGAAGAATATTCTTTAGATAAGTTTTCAAATAATTCGTCCCACCATTTTCCTGCTCTTTGAGGATCTGAAATTTTCTGTACAAATTCATATTGTTTATCAAAAATATCTTTTCTAAATTTAGATGATAAAACAAACTCATCAATTATTTTAGCAATTTTTTCAGGATCATTTTCCTCTGGAACAAATGGTGATTCTATTTCTTTTTCATCACAAATTATTTTGATTTTCTTATTTTTAAAATTAATTACTGGTTTTTTTAACATTACAGCTTCTAATTCTACATATTCAAAACTTCCAATTTTCAAATTTCCTATCACTGCATCGCACCATTTGTAGTACTTTGGAATTTCTTTTCTTTTTATCATGGGTATTAACTTGACTTGATCTGGCAAGTTTTCTCTTATTTGTGATGATTTTCTATCTTCTTCATCTGTACCTGTATCTCTCCAATCAACTTGTAAAATTTGAAAATCTGATTTACAATATTTCAGTGATTTCCATAGTATGTCTGTTCCTTTTGGGATTCCCATTCTTTGTGGACAAAAAAATGTGAATTTCTCTTTCTCTATTTTTAATTCATCAACATCTTCATTAAACAATGTTAAATCAATTGGCTTCAAATCCATTTTGATATTATTTCCTTGAAATTTTTTTAGATGTTCAAATACCCATGTTGGTGCAATATGTGCAATTGCAAAATCAAAGGTTTTTTTATAGAATTTCCTTTCAAGAAAATTTAGTTTGTGAAGTGGTTCATCAAACCATTTTTCTCTGGAATTTTTGATGAATCTTGGTGCATCGATATCTCTACCTACGTAATATGAAATGTAATTTAGATCTGCTAAATATGCAATTCGTTCACCTGAACCCATAACAACAGCTAGATCAAAATTATTTTTTATCTCATTTATTTTTTGTACTTGATCCTGAACTTTATAATTTTCAAACAATTCGTAATTTTCATCATACGTATAAACTCCTGCACCATCTTTTGGAAAATTAATTATATGAATTTTTGAATTTTTGACATATTTGCTGACTGTTTTAAAATAATTACCTACATCAGAAACGACTAGAATATTTAATACCAAAATCTGTCATAACTTTAAATTTAAAATCATCTAATATCTTTTGTTGTTTTATTCTTCCATTGTCATTCTTGTTTAAACAAGATTTTTACTAATTATGGGTAAAGGTAATAGATATGAACCATTTGGAAAATATATGATTTCATATAATCGATTTTATTGTATCAATATTAATAAAAAAATGAATTTATTAGAACATCATATTTCTCATATCTAAAAGCATGAAATTAAATAAAAAATTACTATTGATAATAATAGCATCAATTGCTGTTTATTCTATTTTTTTGATACTTTCAGATTTCAATAAACTAAGTGAAAAATTTTTTGATTTCAAAGTTGAATTTTTACCAATAATTGTTCCTTTAGTAACTTTTGGCTGGTTGGCATTGTATTTTCGCTGGACCATTTTATTAAAAAATTCTGGATATGTTCTTCCTCATAGAAAAAATTTTCAAATATTCTTGAGTGGTTTCCCACTGAGTATTACTCCGGGAAAAGTTGGAGAATTAATAAAATGTCAACTATTGAAAGAAAATTTTGGAACACCTCGAAAAATAACTGCTCCAATTATTTTAGTTGAAAGGCTCTATAATGCAGTTGGTATAATAATAATTTCGATTTTTGGGATTTGGTATTTTGATTTCAGTGCAATTGTTATAATGATCACTGCTTGTATTCTCACTGTAATTTTCATAGCATTACGCTCCAAGAAACTTTTTACAATGTTGATCAATAAAGTATCAAAAATTAAATTTCTATCTAAATTTTCAGATTCTTTTATTGATTCTTATGATGTAATCAATCATTCTATAAAACCAAAAATTTTCATTATTTGTTCAGTTTTATCTGCTATTTACTGGATTTTAGAATCGATTGCAGTATATTTTATTTTAAAATCATTCGGTATTGATTTATTTGAAATTTCTGATGTTATTTTGACATATACAACATCTATAATTCTTGGCGTTGCATCACTTATTCCTGGTGGCATTGGAGTTTCTGAAGGAACACTAATTGGTCTTCTGACTATTAATGGATTAACATTTTCTACCGCCGTGTCGTTGACTATTTTCATAAGAATCTTCACATTATGGTATTCTGTTTTAGTAGGATTTATTGCATTAAAATTTACGGGTGCTTTTTCATTAAATAATTCTACTGTTCAAAAAAATTCTTAATTTCTTTGCAAACATAATTAAGTTCTTTATCTGTTAATGTAGAAGACGATGGAAGCCATAATCCTTTATCAGAAATTTTAGATGAAATTGGGAATTTTTTATTAGATGTAAAATATGGTTTAAGTTTATGAATTGGAGGATAAAATATTCGAGTTTCAATGTTTTTTCTCTCTAAGAAATTAATTAATTTTATCTTTTTATTTTTATTTTTCAAGATTATATCTGACATCCATGGAGTTATTTTTTCAAGATCTGTCTCAATAAATTCTATATCTTGAATATTTTTTAATGATTCTTGATATATCTTGAATATTCTTTTTTTGATTTTCATGCGTTTTTCAAGTTTTTTCATTTGACTAATTCCAACCGCAGCCTGAAATTCTGTAAATTTAAAATTCTGGCCAATTATATGATGATCAAATGCAGACATCATATTCTTTTTTGCTCCAATTTTTCTTCCAAAATCTTTTAACTCCATACATCGCTCGTATAATTTTTTATTGTTTGTGACAATCATTCCTCCCTGTCCTGTTGTAATTATTTTTGGCGTACTAAATGAAAAAACACCAATATCACTAAAATTGCCTTGATGTTTTTTTCCATAATAACTTCCAAGTGAATGAGCTGCATCTTCAATCAGTTTGAGATTATTTTTTTGTGCTATTTCTCTTAAAATTTTCATATTTGTTGTACGTCCATTAAAATTTACAGTCATAATCGCCTTAGTTTTTTTCGTAATTTTTCTTTCAAGAATATTTGTATCTAGATTTAGTGTGTCTGGTTCTATATCTATTAAAACAGGTTTTGCATTATTTGCTTGTACTGAATTTGGAGATGCTACAAACGTTAAATCTGGAACAACTACTTCGTCACCTTGTTTGATTCCAAGTGCATTTAATCCCAAATACAATCCGGCAGTACCGCTAGTTATAGCGCAAGCATATCTACTACCTGTAAATTCAGCAAACATTTTTTCAAATTCTTTTGTTTTTTTTGCCTCTGTAAACCATCCAGAATCTATCACTGACAGTAATTCTTTTTTTTCTGATTCATCCATTGATGGCTGAATTTGATATATTTTTTTCAAATTATGTATTTTTCTGTAAAAAACGATAAATAAACATGACTTAGAATTTCTATATGTCTGCTTTAAATTCCATATTGATTACTGGTGGAGCAGGTTATGTTGGAAGTGTTTTAGTAAATAATCTTGTAAAACAAAATTATGATGTAAGGGTAGTAGATTCTCTAGTTTATGGAAATGATGGAATTTCAAAATTAATAGATGATAAAAAGATTAAATTCTTTAATTTAGATATTAGAGAAACAGAAAGTCTTTCAAATATTGTTAAAGATGTTGATTGTGTAATTCATCTTGCAGCCATAGTTGGAGAACCACTTTGTAAAAAAATTCCTGATGCAGCTAAACAAATTAATGAATTTGCAACAAAAAACTTTGTAAATATATGTAAAAAAAATAGTGTTAAGCGATTTATTTTTGCGTCAACATGTAGTAATTATGGATCAAGTTCAAATATGGTAGATGAATTATCTCCTGTGAAACCTTTATCCTTGTATTCTGAATGTAAAGTCAATTCAGAAAAATATATTGTAAATCAAAATAATAATAAATTTAATACTTGTATTCTTAGATTTGCAACTGCACATGGATTATCTCCGCGTATGAGATTTGATTTACTTGTGCAAGAATTTCTCCGTGATGCGTTAATTGATAAAAAAATTTCTATTTTTGGTGAAGATTTTTGGAGGCCATTAATACATGTAAATGATATGGCTAATGCATGTATTTCTGTATTGAATGCACCGTCTAAGTTAGTTTCAGGCCAAATTTTTAATGTTGGTAGCAGCAAGGAAAATTATACAAAAAAACAATTGGCTGAAATTATTCAAAAGTATGTGTCAGAAGCAGAAATTGAAATAGTTAAATCAAAAACTGATCCTAGAAATTATAAAGTTTCTTTCGAAAAAATTAAAAAAATCCTAAATTTTGAACCAAAAACAACTGTTGAGGATTCTGTCATTGAAATTCTTGCAAAAATAAGAGATGGAACTATGAATCCCCGAGATTCTGAATTTTCAAATATGTCAAAATTGACAGAAAAAATACATTCACTAACAACTTATCAATTTGACGAAAACCTATAAAGTGGCAAAAAGTTTGTTGCCATATGAGAATTTTTATAACAGGAATGACTGGTTTTCTCGGTCATGAACTTGGTCAAATTTTACTAAAAAAAGGTCACAAACTTGGAACGCTAGCAAGGAACGTAGCAACATCTGATAGACCTATTGCATCAAATACTGAGTCAATGATACGTGGAGAAAAACAAAGTGGGGTTTCATATTTTTATGGCGACCTTACAGATTATCTCAATATCTATGATGTATTGAACACTTTCAAACCTGATGTGATTATACATTTGGCAGCTCAAACATCTGTTGCATATAGTTTCACTCACACAACTGAAGTATTCAATGTTAATTTCTTGGGTGCTGTAAATATGGCTGAAGCTGCAAGACGTGCTGTACCTAAATTAAAACGATTTATTTTTTCGGGCTCTGTGGAGGAATATGGTATACAAACAAAATTTCCTTCTAAAGAAACTGCTGAATTACATGCAGCAAGTCCTTATGCTGTTGCTAAAATTGCAACTGAAAAACATTTGAAATATCTTTATGATGCATATGGTTTTCCTTCAATTATATTTAGAAATGCCAATTCTTATGGAAGACGTTATAATCATCAATTTGTAATTGAAAGTATAATTTATCAAATGCTTCAAGGTAAATCTCCAGTCAAATTAGGTGATCCAACTCCTTTTCGTGATTTTGTTTTTGAACCTGATCTATTATCGGCTTATGTTCTTGCAGCAGAAAGTAATAATAAAAAAATTCTAGGTGAATCAATTAACATTGGAACTGGAAAATCACTTTCTATAAAACAATTAGCTGAAAAAATTAGGAAAATTACTGGATACAAAGGAAAAATCCAATGGAATAGTTTTCCTAAACGTTCGTTAGAAATACCAAAATTAGAAGTTGATAATACCAAAGCAAAAAAATTATTGAAATGGAAGCCAAAGTATTCCCTTGATCAAGGATTAGAAATTACAACATCATATTATAGAAAATAACCCTAAATTTTTTCAAAATTCTTTATAATCCATTTTATATCTGGTTTTGGTAATCCATCTTCATTGTAGATTATCAATGCAGGAAAAACAGAATGTAACATTTTTAGTGCAATCGCTAGAAGTATTGTACCGGTTTTTGTATTAAAGAACCGTAATAATTGTATAAACAATCTTCCTTTTTTATCAAAAGCAATACCTTTGACATCATTAACTATATTTTTTGCATAATGTATTCTAAATAATTTTTTATAACCTAATGAATCATGTAGCTGAACACTGGTTTTATTTCTAGGATCATTAAACACCGTGATAAATGAATATCCTCTTCTAATACATTCATTAATTAATTCATTCTGAATTTTCTTCCCTATTCCTTTACCCCTAAATTTTTCGGCTATTTGAATACCTGAAACATGAAATACTCCGCCCATTCCTGCAGCGCCTTCAATACCCTCTTCATTTTTCTCCAAAACAATCCATTCACACGATTCTAAACTTTTCATGTTTGTAGATATGTTGGCGGTTCTTAATTCATCAATAAGATTTGAATCAATCTTAACAATTTTCACAAAATAATTTCAATTTAATGGGAATTATAGTTTATTATGGTTTGATAATTTTACAATTTTGATGTACAGTTAGGACCAATAATAATCCCAAAATTAAAAATCTATAAGAAACAAGCGAAAATTAAATAATCAATATTTCATAATTTTAGTATGAGTGAACTAATTACATTTGTTAATCATGCTTCGGTAATTTTTTCTTTTAAAAATATTAGATTAATCACGGATCCATGGATTTTTGGAACTGCATTCAATGATGGTTGGGATCTAGTTTCTAAGTCAAAATTTTCAATAGATGATTTTCAAAATATAACTCATATTTGGTTTTCACACGAACACCCAGATCACTTCAATCCATTCATACTGAAACAAATTCCAGAAAATATACGAAATAAAATTACAATATTATTTCAAAACACATTAGATCATCGTGTTGCAACTTTATGTCGTAAATTAAATTTTAAAAAAATTATTGAAATGAAACCCGAAGAATCTATTTCATTAAGTGAAGAATTTCAAATAAAATGTGTTCCAAATGGAACATATGATTCTTGGTTTTATGCAAAAATAGATGATACTAAAATTCTCAACATAAATGATTGTATGGTTGACAGTGTTTCACAAGTAAAAATTATTAAAAAACAAATTTCCGACGTTGATATATTGTTAACACAATTTGGATACGCTAGTTGGGTTGGTGATCCAGAAGATTCTGATCTTAGAAAAAATGCATCTATTGAAAAATTAAATCGTATAAAAATCCAGTCTGATTTTTTCAAACCAAAATTTATTATACCATTTGCAAGCTTTGTGAAATTTTCACATAAAGATAATCATTACATGAATGATCATATAAATAAAATTAAAAATGTTGAAAAATTTATTTTAGAAAAAACAAATTCTATTCCAATTATTTTATATCCGGGTGATGAGTGGTCTGGCGAAAAAAAAATAAATAATTTACCTGCAATTGAACAATATGAATTAGATACTCAAAAAACATTTGAACTACATTCTAATTTAAAAACAATAAGTTTTGAGGAATTAAAAAATCTCTCATCATCTTATATTAAAAATATTAAATTAAGAAATAATTGGAATTTTATAAAACTTTTACATAAAATTAATTTTTTTAAGACAACGCATATTTTTCTTAAAGATTTGAATTCATCTTATTCATTTAATTTAATTAATGGTTTGGAAAATTCTCAAAAGAATAAATCAGATGTTGATATTATTACGGATTCTGATTCCTTAGGATTTGTATTTTCATGGGATTATGGAATGGACACATTGTTTGTTAATGCTAGGTTTAGAACATCAGGTGGTAAAATTATGAATTTTTTTAGATTATTTTTAATTGGAACTCTAAATAATAATGGACGAACCTTTCCTTTAGGTATAATTGGATTTTTATTTCATGAAAGAAGTATGTGGAAAACCAAATTTTTAGAAATAATTTTAGGAAAATATGCTTTAAAATGAGTTTAAACTGAATAATTCATAGATGGATAATCAGTAGTATAATTCATCTGATAATTTTAAATGATCTTATTTTTTGGTTATCATATGTATGCCATAGTTTTTGTTTTGACATTAGATGAGATTGACGGTGTATCTGAAATTATGCCTCAAGTAAGCAAAGAATGGGTTGATAAAATCATTTTTGTAGATGGAGGTTCTACAGATGGAACAATTGAAAAAGCTAAAGAATTAGGATTTGATGTAATTCATCAGAAAAATAAGGGTGAAGGAAACGCATGTCGAGTAGGAACTGATGCAACAGAATCTGATTTTGTTATGTTTTTTAGTCCTGATGGAAATGATGTACCTGGTGACATACCAAAGTTAATTCAAAAAACAAAAGAAGGTCATGACGTTGTACACATTTCTAGATTTGGAAAAAATTCAATTAGCGATGATGCAAATTGGCTTGACCGATTCGGAAATAACATGTTTACTTTTCTAGTTAATACATTCTTTGGAGGAAATTATACTGATGCATTAAATGGATTTAGAATTATTAAACGAAGTCTTTGGGATGAACTAAAAACTGATGCACAATGGCTCAATATTGAACAACAAACTTGTATTAGATTAGCCAAATTAAAAATACCAATATATGAAATCGAAGGTAGGGAACCAGACCGTATAGGCGGTGAAAGAAAAATGAGACCTTTGACAACAGGCGCTCAATTAAGTTATCAAATAATAAAGGAATTTGTTAATTGGAAATGGTGAAAACTATGGGAGAAACAAAATGGGATATTCTGTATGATCCCAAAAAAAAGTCTTTATTTTCAAGAATAGAAGAATTTGCAATTAACACATATTTTTCAGATGTTTTTGTTAAAGCAATTTTATCTGCTTCAAAAATAAAAAGTGGAAAAATATTTGAACCTGGTTCTGGTGGTGGGATGGCATGTGCTAAATTTGCTCAAAAGGGGTTTGAAATAATATCTATGGATTTATCTGAAAATGCTTTAAAAAAAGGAAAAGAACTTTTTAATTTTTTGTCACTTGATGGAAAATTCACATTAGGTGATCTTTTTAATTTACCAATTAAGAATAATCAATTTGACGTTGTTTTTAATCAAGGAGTAATGGAACATTTCCGATTAGCAAAAATGGATGCACCTGCAGGAGTTAAAGAAATGATGCGTGTTTTAAAGAAAAATGGCACTTTGGTAATTTTGGTACCTGCTTATTTTTCTCCACTATTTTTTGTTTATAGATTTTTCAAATTTTTTAATCTATTAGAGAAACATTGGCCTTACACGGATCAAGATTTTCTACATAAACATGAATTATATGAAATGATGCAAAAAGCAGGTTGCAAAAATATTACTGTAAGAAGATTGTGGTCATCATTTTTTTTCTCAATGATAGGATATTGTAAGAAAATTGATGAGGATGAATGAAATTTATGAAAACTAAAATAATCATTTCATACTTAATTTTAATTTCTCTTATCTCTTTAGGTTTTAAATTATATCTAGCTGATTTTTCTATTCCTGTAAATTCTGATAACCTTTCTTATGTTTTAAATGGTGTTGCACATACTAATGGTGATTTCACACATCCACCACAAAGGGCTATGGGATGGTCAATATTTTTATCATTATTTTTTAATTTCTTGAATTCAGAAAATTTTATTGATTACTCTAACTTGGCCAAGATTGTTAGTATTGGAATTTCCACTAGTACAATTTTCTTAATTTATTCAGTAGGTAGAAAATTCTTTGATCAAAGATATGCACTTACTGTTTCATGTCTTTTTGCTTTTCTACCTGCTCTAAATCATAATTCTGGTTTAGCACTAAGTGAACCAATTTTTATTTTAGTTACTCTTGCATCATTTTATTTTCTATTACATGAGAAATCAAAATTCATCATTATATCTTTAGTACTTGCTGGTCTTGCCTATTGGATAAGACTTAATGGCGTAGTAATATTCATCATCATTTCTCTTACATATCTTTTGACTTTTAAAAAATCACAAAATTTTGTAAGAAATTATGGAATTGGCATTGTACTATTTATTATTGTAATATCTCCAATGTTAATTCAAAAAAATGATTTGTATGGAGATCCATTTTATTCATCTTATCAAGGTACATTATTTTCCAAAAATTATGAAGATCTAATTAGCAGAACAATGGGTGATGAAACAAAAACTTCTGCTTCTGAATTTATTGAAAATGAGGGGATCTTTAGCTTTATAGATAATTTTATTCTTAAAGGTATAATTAATTCATTAAGCATTTTATCAAAATTATCTTTCCCATATTTGTTCATCCTAATTCCATTTGGAATAATTTTTTCATTCAGGGCTTTTGATCAAAATAGTAAATATGTAAAAAGAAATTGGATTTTTATTTTAAGTTCGTTCTTTTCCATGTGTCTCATTGTTGCCACAGTACCAGAAAAAAGATTCTTATTTTTCATTTTACCCTCTTTAATTCTATTTTCTGTAATTCCTATGCAACGTGTTATTGAATATGGATTAAGCACTTTTAGCTTTTCAAGAAAGCAAAAAGATATTTTCCTAATTTGTGTATTAATTATTGTTATAATACTATCAGGACTTTTTACGTTAAGATATGAACAAGCAGATCCAATTTTAGAAAATGAAAAAATTGATTTTGCGCGTTATGCACTTGAAAATTTAAATGGAAATGCATTACGTGATTTTGGTGGTATAACTGATTATCTCACAGATGTTGTTCTCTTAGAGTATAACCATTTCAAAGACTTTGAAATGAATTATTGGATTGACAAAGAAGAAAGAAAAAAATTTAATTTTAGAACAATTTCAATCCATGCGGATAATATTGATGAATTGATAACGAAAGGTGAAAAACTAGATTTGAAATATTTAATTTCTAATAATGAAAACACATCATTCTATCCATATGTAGATCAAATCTATTACAATGAAGAAAATTATCCATTTTTAATCAAAATTTTTGATTCTGATGATTATGGTTTCGAAAAATTAAAAATAAAAATATTTGAAATCAATTATAAAAAATTTCATGAATCAAGGAACTAACTTAAAATCATTAGAAAATTTTTCATAATCAATACGAAATAACTTTAAGTGATAATTATAGCCATTTTCAACAGAATCATATTCTTTAATTAAATATGAATAATTTTGTTCATTATCAAATATTTTCTTAAAATCAATTCTTAGCTCATTTGTAATGTTATGTGATCTATTTTCATAATCTATTAACAAATGAGTAATTTTTTGTTTTTCTAAGAAAAGTATATACTCATTGATATTCGTAATTTGTATTTTTTCAATATAGTCTGAATTCTTTTCTCTCTTTTCTTTACCCTCTTGAATAATATTTTGTTCTAGCCATCCAATATTTATTTTAGGTAAATCCTTTTTAAAAATCGGAAAATCTTTTGTTTCATCTATTCTCAACCAATGAAAATATAGAAACTCACATCCATCTTTACAAGTTCCAAAATCGGTATTTATTTTCACATCCATTTTTTTAATCTCTGAAAGAATCTCAAATGTCTCACGATAATGATCACTATCAATAGATTTCCATTCAACATAAGCAAATGATGACGCAACAATCAATGTCATAATTAAAATCAAAATTAGATTTTTTCTTTCAAATTTTTCAAAGACTATTTTTAATGAATAACATGCAATTACACACAAAAATGGATACAACGCAAAAAGATATTTTGTTTCAGAAAAATCTCTTGAATACGCATAAAATGCTGGTATTAATACCATAATTATTACAGATATTATTGTAATTTTTTTATAATCTAATTTAGTAAAAATAAAAAATATTCCTAATGGAATAAAAATTATGAATGTAGGTATTGTAATCCAACCAAAGTACATTAGAATTTTTGAAACACCATTTTCAACAAAATTAATCATAGATGAGTTTTGATTTTCAATTGATTTTTGATAAAAATTTGGACCTGCAGAAATATGTTCAATTATTTGAGCATCTTGACTAGACTGATTATCCAAATACAAATTTGGAGCTAACAAAATTACAAAAATGGAAATACAGATTAGATATCTAAGATAATATTTTTTGTTATTTCTATATCTTACAAAAAACATCACTGAAATTGGTAATAATATTAAAAATCCTTCAAAACGTACAGTGCTTAAAACTCCTAAAATTGCAAATGAAAGATAAATTTTCTTAAAGTCACTAGATAGAAATGTTGCAAGTGCTAAAGCTATTAAAAAAATATAAAATGCTTCTGGTGTACCACTTAATGAATTAATTATTAATCTTGGTTCAAGAATAAATAGTGATGCTCCACATAATGCGTAACTCTTTCTAAAAAATTTTGAACACAAAAAATAGATTGGAATAAACGTTAGTAGCGAAATTACCATCGAAGTTATTCTTTGTACATTTTGGAAATCTAAAAAATCGTTTGAATTAGTTAATTGAAAAATTAATGATAATAGAATTGGCCATCCATTGTTTAATGTTGGATATTCAGTTGGAATAGAATTTATTATACTTGCATCTATCGCATACCAAAAATATCCCTGTGCATCATTGAATATTGGCACATCCAATGGGAAAAAGTATAGTCTAATTACTAGTCCAACAAAGATCACACTTGCAGCAAAAATGTATTGTGTAACTCTTGAACTATCTAAAACATTGATTAAACTTAATTTTTGAGCTTGTTTCATAATCATATCTCCTTCTTTTCTAATATTCTAGTTGAACTCCAGAGTATTGCAGCTTGTATAATTGATGCTAGAACAAATACCCANGCTAAACCGATTATTCCAAAAATTGGTCCTAATATAACGAAACCAATTACTATGATAAGTAAAGAAATTATTTTGGTAATTAGAATAAATTTACTTTTTTCTTGACCAAGCATTTTTGACATACAAAGCATTGTTATTGCTTCTGGGACTACAGCCAAACTCATTATTCCTATTGCATCGATAGTATCAACAAATTTTGGGAAAAATTCTNGAATTAATTTTGGTAAAATTGTATAACCTAAAATTGAAATTCCAATTGAAATTAAAATTATATATTTTTTTATTCTTTTATTAGAAACTCCACTTGCATCTTGCGGCAATAAAAATTTGAATGCAATTGATGAAAACATTACCAAAATTGTAAAAATCTGAAGTGACAATGAGTAATTCCCTAAAATAGTGAATCCTAACAATGGTGCCAGAATTATTTTATCAATTTGTCCTCCAAAACTACCTGAAATTGTTAAAAAATAATTATTTATGATGAAATTTTTTTTATTTTTAAGAAGTGTGAAATCTATTTTATAATTATTAAATTCTTTAAGAAAAATTGTCAAATGTGGAATGAATGTTAAGAATAAACCAAAAATTATTCCACTTGGTCCTAACGCATAAAAAAATCCTATACCTAAAATCATTGTAAGTGATTTTTGAATTAAAATCATTTTTCCATATTTACGATAAAACTTTCTTCCAAGAATAACTGAATTTACTGATTCAAACACTACATATCCTATGACTAACAATGCTGCATCCAATCTTGTGAATAGCATGAAAATTATGACTGATGAAATTATTGTTGGAATAATTGAGAGTAAAAATAGTGTTGATTGAATATTTTCGTTTTTGGCTGAATAAACCGTTAATGCATGTGGGTTTCCAAACATTGAAAATATTTGAGCCATTCCTGCTATTCCTAAAAAATAATGAATTTCACCATAATCGCCTGGTTCTATTACTGAGGCGATATAGAGCCAAAAAATTCCAGAAAGCCCTGAACCAATAACATCTGAAAACCCTAAAGAAATTATTCCATTTTCATTTACAAATTTTTCTTTAATTTTATTCCAATATTTTGTCATATTAGATCAAAATTTTATTAATTTTTTTCACGAACTACACTTACTAAAGTGTAAAGTAAAATACTTGTCAATAGTAAAACAATTGCAATAACAATTGTACTCCCTGCAACTAATGTTAAATTGGTATTCAATCTTCCAATTTCACTATAGTACTGTGCAGACAAATATGCAAATGAAATTCCTATTATGAAAAAAATCATTGAAGGGATTCCATAAAATTTTAGAGGATGTTCAATAGATGTATATTTGATTGTACTTAGAATGACTGATGAACCATGCGAAACAGGATTATGTGTTGATGTATCCCCTGAATACAAAATTTTTATTGGAACTTCTAAAATTTTAAAATTTTTACTACTAGCTTTGATTAAAATTTCAGTAGAAATTCCCATTCCTAACTCTGATGGATTTAATTCACTAACAACTTGTTTTGAATAAGCTCTAAATCCACTTTGTGAATCAGTTAATTTTTCATTAATGCTTGCATTTGTAATTTTAGTTATTACTTTTATCCCAACTTTTCTATATTGTGGAACCTCTTTTTCACTATCATCTAAAAATCTTGAACCAATGACTAAATCAGCTTCTTGATTGATAATTGGATTAGTTACATTCTCTATATCCTGAATTCTATGTTGTCCGTCCGCATCGAATGTTACTAAAACATCCCCGTTGATTTCTTTTGCCTTCAAAAAAATACTTCGAATTGCTCCTCCATAACCCAAATTTTTTTTATGATTGATTACTAATGCTCCCATTTTTTCAGCTATTTCTGATGTTAAATCAGTTGAACCATCATTACAGACAATAATGGTATCTGCAATTCCGGATAATTTTGTGATTATTGATGCAATATTCTTTTCTTCATTAAATGCTGGAATTCCTATGATTATCTTCAATTTTTGACCTTTCGATTATTTTAGGATTTTAGCCTATAAAATATACTACTCAAAGTTTTTCCATTTATTAGAAATTTTTGTCATATGACCATGATTTGAATAGAAAATATAATTAAACAATTTTTTAATGAATTTATATGATAACTGATGAAATTAGAGAAATTTTAGAAAATAGTGGTTATGACATAAATCCTGAAACAATTTCTAGAATTGAAACTCTGATAGAATCAATACGTGATGATAATCAAATTAACAAACTTGATTACATTATTGACTGGTTTAACAAAAAACGTGAGGAGTCAGATATGGTAGTAGAAGAAATTGGAATTAATGATTTGGACAAATGGACTGTGGTTTCAGATACGGGTAATATCAAACATGAATCTGGAGGATTTTTTGAAGTAATTGGTGTCAAAGCATCAAATACATTTGATCGTGAAGTTGGGAAGAAAGGTTGGACTCAACCAATGATTGCAAAAAATCCTGGCGGCATTCTAGGAATTCTAATGAAAAAAATTAATGGCGTACCACATTATCTCCTACAAGCAAAAGCAGAACCAGGCAATATAGGAAAATTACAATTATCTCCAACTCTTCAGGCTACAACAAGTAATTTGTTAAAAGCTCATGGAGGATCTAAACCTCTGTTTGCAGAATATTTTGATGATGAAAATAATCCAAAAATCATCTATGCAAAGTGGCAATCTGAAGATGGTGGCAGATTTCATTTAAAATCAAATTATAATATGATAGTAGAAGTAAACAACGACGAGGAATTGAAAATTCCAGATTCATTCATTTGGGTTACTTTATATCAAATAAAACAACTAATGAAGATTGAAAACTTTATTGGACCACATGTGAGAGGAATAATTTCTTATTTGTGAGAAAAATGGAACCGTTAAAATTTGGCATCATTGGTTGTTCACGAATTGCAAAACGTTCTGTAATTCCTGCTATAATAAAATCAAAATATGCAGAACTTGAAAATATTGGCAGTCGTGGACTAGGCAAAGCAAAAGAATTTGCTAAAGAGTTTAAATGTGAAAAATTTGGTACTTACGAAGATGTAATTTCAGATGATGCAGTTGATGCAGTATACATCTCAACTCCAATTGGGACCCATGCAGAGTTGTCCAATAAGGCAGCAGCTGCAGGTAAACATGTTTACGTTGAAAAGTCTTCTACATATTTTCTAAATTATGCAAAAGAAATGGTTGAGACTGCGAAGCAAAACAATGTGCGGTTGATGGAGGGTTTTATGTTTCGATTTCATCCACAACATCAAAAGGTCAAGGAATTGATTAATGAAAACAAAATTGGTGACATT
>NZYH01000058.1 GCA_002697825.1 Nitrospina sp.
TGCTATTTAATAGCAGTTTAAAATGCTTTTATCAACCGGCACAAATAAGAACAAATAAATCAATTAAGCCCAAGTAATCACGGGGTTAAAAACTTAGGTGACCAGATCTGTTTTGCAGGTTTTAAAGGAACCCAAAAAGAACCTTGTATCGATTTTAGATAATCAATTTATAAAAATTTTCCAGGCTCAACAAATTCTTTTTCAAGCGCCTTTGCCACAGCAGGGTGGGTGACGGAACCGAGACAGACGTTGAGCCCCCCTCTCAAAGCAGGGTCATCGGACATGGCTTTTTTATAACCCTCATTAGCTAGTTTCAGCGCGTAGGGAAATGTAGCATTGGTGAGCGCGAATGTAGATGTGCGTGCCAATGCCCCAGGCATATTGGCAACACAATAATGAATAACGCCTTCCACTTCAAAAATCGGATCACTGTGTGTGGTGGGACGTGACGTTTCCAGCATTCCCCCTTGATCAATTCCCACATCGACAATCACCGATCCCTTTTGCATTTCTTTCAGCATATCGCGAGTGATTAAACGCGGTGCCCGAGCGCCAGGAATTAGAACAGCGCCAACAACCAGATCTGCCGTGCGCAAGGATTCGATTAGGTTGAATTTATTCGACATCAAGGTTTTAAGTCGGCTGCCGTGAATGTCATCGAGATACCGCAATCTTGGCAAACTCACATCAAGCAAAGTTACCGATGCACCTGTCCCGATGGCCATTTTTGCGGCATTGGCACCCACGATACCGCCGCCAACGATAACCACATGTCCCGGGTCAACACCGGGTACACCACCCAGCAAAATACCTCGTCCTCCATTTTCTCTCTCTAGGTATTTTGCACCTTCATGTACAGCCATTCTTCCTGCCACTTCACTCATGGGAATGAGTAGGGGTAAAGATTTATCTTTCAGTTGCACCGTTTCGTATGCAATACCTACAATTTTTCTATCGAGCAAAGCTTGAGTCAGCTCTGGCGCGGGAGCAAGATGCAAGTAGGTGTATAAGATTTGTCCTTCACGTAATAAGGAATACTCCTGGGCAATGGGCTCCTTAACTTTCACAATCATTTCAGCTTTGGAAAATAGTTCGTCTCTGGGAACAACTTCAGCTCCCTGATTTAAGTAATCTTTATCAAGAATTCCACTTCCCTCTCCCGCCTTGTTTTCTACAAGTACTTGATGTCCATTACCCACCAGATCATGCACACCGGCCGGGGTTATGGAAACTCTATATTCATCGGGTTTAATCTCTTTTGGGATTCCTACAATCATTTTAACCTCTTAAAAATTTTCAGATTTCTCAATCTATTATAAGCGAATGCCCCATTTGATCTTTCATATAAAATCCATTACAGTGGTTCATATAAAACAATAACATTTTGAGTATTCTTTAATGGAAGAAGTAAGTTTTGAGCAAATAATAACGGCAAATCTAGTCGATAACGGTAAACTTTTAGATCTAGAAGACAAAAATATCGGTATTGAAGAATTACGTCTTTTAGCAGCAAGTAAAGAATTGACCGGGGTGAAACAACTTTATCTTAGCCAAAACCAGTTGTGTGGGGAAGCCATCGAAGTTCTTTGTCAGGTAAAGTGTTTACCTGAGCTTACCTCTCTTTACCTCAATCACAATATCATTGGCGATGAAGAAGCAAAGTCCCTTGCCCAGGCTGATCTTTTAAAAAGTTTAAAATGTATCATGCTGGAAGCCAACAATATCGGCCCAAAAGGTGCAGCCGCCCTGGCCGAATCTCCAAACCTAAAAAATATGGAAATCATTTTTCTGGATTCAAATCCTATTGGAGCCGAAGGCGCAAGGGCGATTGCCACATCAGAACATTGGCCCAGTTTGAAAGCACTGCACCTTGATAGCACCGGAATCGGTGATACGGGGACCGAGGCACTTGCTCAAAGTAAGTATTTAACGGATCTGGAAAAACTATATTTATGCTCCAATAAAATGGGTAATGCTGGGGCTATAGCTATTGCAAACTCGCCCTACTTGAAGAACCTGACTGCTTTGAGTATCTGGAGGAACGAAATAAGAGATGAAGGGGGACAAGCTATCGCAGAATCAGAAACTTTTTCGAACCTGGACCGCCTTTATATGAGTCTAAACTATATAGAACGCCCCATTCGAAAAGTGATTCGAAGCTCTGGGCTTGCACAACGTTTAACCACTCTGGTAATGGACTGAACTGTCATGACAAAAGAAAATAAAGAAAATTATGATTACAGCCACGGCAAATTTTTTAATGTGTTTTTCCACGTGGGAGTTGTTTTTAACGTTATTCTAGTCATCTGGATGATTCTCGTCTTCACAGAGATCATTTAGATAAATTATTGAACAGGTATTTATGCTTTGGTCAGTCGATGGTTAGGCTGGAAGAAGAAGCGGCTTTCACGAGAAGTTCTGAGTTTTTCCATTGCAGGCGTTTTTTAGAAATCAGGTAATCTCCCCCGGCATTCCTAAATCGGCGCCATTCCCGTCCCATATAAATTTCATTTGGCCGAAAACTAGCTTTGTAGTTTAACGATGCATTCTCGGCAATATAATAACCAAGATAAAAGTATTTCATTCCATACTGGTTCGCATACTCTAATTGTTTTAATACACTATAGGTTCCAAGGCTCATTCTTTTATCCGCCACATCATAAAAAGTATAGATAGCCGAAAAAGATTTTGATGTTTTATCACCTAAGGCCACGCCAACAAGTTTACCATCCAAATAATATTCAAACTCTATACCGAATGGTGTATTGACATAAAATGACATTCGAAAGTTTTGTTCGTCTTCCACATCATCCTGTAACGAATTAAATCTTTCTTTGTGTTTTAGGTATAGTTTAAACTTTTCTTCTGTATAGACGGGATCACCAATTTTCATTTTGATATTTTCACATGTGGCCAACGCGCGCTTCTGGTTACGTGTCATTTTAAATTCATTGATACGTACACGGATAGGGATACATAGGTAACAATTCTGGCAGCGGGGTCGAAAATAATAATCCCCAAAATGTCTCATACCATGTGCCAAAAGATACTCAAACTCCACTTCAGAAACATCTTCCAGTAAGTACTCTTCAAATAGTGACTGGCGGTCCTGAAAATAACCACACTGAAAGGATCGGGAATCTATAAAATGCGCGAACATATTTACGGGCCCTAATGAGTTGTGAAATAGGAAAATTGATTTTACTTTAACCTATTCTATAATATATTGACGCCTGATTACAAAGGGGTATTGAAATTAGGAGAAATTAGAAAATTATTGGGGCAATATTTTGAAAACTTCTATCATCATTCCCACCTTAAATGAAGCGCGGTATTTGAGTGAAACTTTGGCACGAATACAACAGCTTTCACCTCACGAAATTATTATTAGCGATGGGGGCAGCAATGATAACACCCTCAAAATCGCCTCTAAATTTACTCAAAATCTAATAAAAGGACCTGCTGGNCGTGCACTNCAAATGAACGCGGGAGCTCAGGTCGCCACAGGTGACCTTCTACTTTTTCTCCATGCTGATAGCTGTATTGAACGCGCCAGTTATCAGAAAATGTTGGCCGCAATGAAAAAACCAGAAGTACTTGGAGGGGCCTTCTCGCTTCTAATTGATTCNGACAGATGGGCTTTACAAATAATCAACCAGTTTGCAAATCTGCGTTCAAGATANCTTGGAAGAGCATATGGGGATCAGGCTTTTTTTGTAAAAAAACATGTCTTTCAGGAAATGANAGGATTTACGGATTTTCCTATATGTGAAGACTTAGATTTCTATAAACGACTAAAAATTTTAGGTCCGGTAGTCCTCCTCAAAGAAGAAGTTCTCACTTCNCCTCGNAGGTGGATAAATGAAGGTATCTGGTTTACCACAATCAGAAATATTCTCATTGCGACTTTATTCGAATTAGGTTTTCCGCCTCGCATTCTTACGAAATGGTACCAAATCATCCGCTAAACACTCAAAATGATACCTATTGCATTTCCCGCAAACCCAAAATAGCTCATCCAACTGCTTACTCAAGCTTTTCTTTATTATCCCGTCAAAAACTCCAACTGCAATTTTTTAATAAAAAGATATGATATGCCTGCTATACGGTGGGGATTGACTGTTGCATCGTAGCATTCCAGTCCATATAATTAGTATTAACCTATACACAATTAAAAAAAGGTTTATTTCAAAAAATGGCTAATAAAAAGAAACCTGGGCCAAAACACTCTAAAATTAATAAAAAACGTACCTCTAAAATAGCTATGGTAGTTTTTGTCTGTATCGTAGTTGTAGGGGTTTATGTAGGTACAAAACCTTCAGTAAAAGTTCAGCCTGTAGCACCAGCGACAGGAACATTAATTGAAACACGTCCCATCTTAACCGATGCAATGTTTGTAGGAAGAGTAGCAAAGGCCTACCGAATTGCTGCAGAAATACCTAAGGTGTTGGACAGTTTATTTTGCTACTGTTATTGCAAAAAAAATCACAATCATAAAACNTTGTTGACGTGCTACACAAATAAGCATGGCTCAAAATGCGATATTTGCTTAAACGAAGTTTTTTATGCTTATGAATTATATAATCAAGGTAAAACCCTGGACGAAATTGTTGTTGCGGTAGACAAAAAATTCTATCGCCCTTATCGCCGAGCTTAAACCCTTATAAAATCATTTCAAACCCACTCTAAAATGGAAAACGTTTCTCAAGATAAACCTATTAGCATTTACATTCCTTATACGTTTCTGGTAGCAGCATTACTGTCCGTATTTGTTATATCGCTCAACAAGGTAGAGTTAAAACCCTTTGAGACCGAATATCCCGCGGAAGCTTTTATATCTCCAAACTTTGAACTACCAAGTTTGTTAGGCGGCAAAGTAAAACTTTCTGACTACCGAGGTAAAGTAGTGTTTATAAATTTCTGGGCTACCTGGTGTGGTACCTGCGAAGTTGAAATGCCCTCAATGGAAAAATTGTATCGTAAATTCAAGGACCATGGATTCGAAATGCTCACTATAAGTGTTGACAAAGATCAGACGTTGATCGAACCATTTATGAAAAAATTCAATCTAACCTTCCCCGTATTGTTAGACCCAGAAAGCATGGTGGCCAAAAAAGTTTACAAAACTACCGGAGTTCCAGAAACATTTATCGTTGGTCGAGAAGGATTGATTCGGCACAAAGCTGTTGGCCCTAGAGACTGGGCCAACGATGAAACGATAGAAGCTTTTACGCAATTGGTAATGGGATCATGAAACAANTTTTAATCATTATTACCTTATCTATCTTTGCTTTTATCACCCAAAATGTATTTGCGCATGGTGGGGGTCATAAAAAGGAAACGGCTCCAATTCCAGCTACTGAAGAACCAGCTGATTCGATGTATGTAACGGAAGAAAAGGAGTCAGATCCATTTGAAAGCCCTGAATTGTTTTCTCCCGGCGACCTATTTATGCCAGGAGAAATTGAGCCCGAAAAAAGTGAATCAATGGATATGGAGGGNAGCCACAGTGAAAATAATGANCACAGCATGCCCAAAGTGGAATCGGCAAAACATAAAGCTATAGAAACATCAAGCAAAGGCTATGCTACGGCATTAGGTATTACTGTTTTCGCAGGTCTTATTTTTGCAGGGCTTACTTTCATAAGACCAGGAGAATAACAGCATGGCTAACGGACTTACAAAAATCTTGGAAGACCGATTAGGCCTGCACCTTCTCGAATACGATATCCCCGAACATTCAAACTCCATAAAATATTCCCTAGGAGGAATGACCCTTTCTTCCTTTGGGATTCTGGTAATCAGTGGCATCTTGCTATCGCAATTTTTCATCCCCGATCCCGAGCGCGCCAATCGAAGCCTGCATTACCTAGTCGATCAAGTTTATCTGGGTTGGTANCTTCGCGGNATTCACTTTTGGGCGGGAGAAGTATTGACCGTAACCATGATACTCCATGCCATTCGTGTTTTCTTCACCGCTTCCTATAAAAACCCACGAGAAATCAACTGGCTCATTGGAATCGGAATCATGACTATGATGAGCACCCTACTATTCACCGGCACAGTTCTAAAGTGGGATCAAGAAGCTTATGAGGCGTTGGCGCATTTCCTTTGGGTTGCCGANAAAATGGGGCCTTTTGGTCTACCTCTTACCGAAGCTTTTGCTCAGGGGGTTCCTTTANTAAATAGGATTTACATGGCACATATTTCCCTATTACCCATCATCGTGATCCTGATGATTGGATTGCATTTATTCTATATTAAATACCATAAGCTATCGCAATTACCGGATGCTACAAAGCCCGCTAAAAATATTCCATTTACTCAGCATATGGCCTACTTGAGGAGAGCCGGCGCCGGGATCTTATTATTAATTTGTCTGCTTGCACTTACCATTGCACCGCCTTTAGGAGAGGAACCGGTATTGGGCCTCGAAGTTACCAAGCCTCCCTGGCAATTTGTTTGGATCTATGCATTGGAAAATGTGTGGGTACCTTTTTTAATTGTAGCCCCGCCTATAATTATAGGATTTTTGCTAGCTGTTCCCATAGTTGATCAAAACAAAGAGCGTTATTGGAAAAAGCGCCCCCTCGCAATCGCTGTTCTGGCAGGTTTTATATTAATTTTTGCAGCCTTAATTATTTGGGGTAGTGTGACCACAATGACTCACTCCATGTAACTGAACCACAACTGTGGAAACGGNTCAGCACCTATAACAAAAATTCCATAACCGAAAAAATTCAAATTACTCGTTTTACCATCGTGAATTNATGCAAATACAAATCGAAATCCTGACCAAAAAAGATTGTGNCTTATGCGATGATGCNAAAGAAATTGTTGAGCGGGTTTTGCCTGACTTCCCAGCAACACTAAAAATGATTGATATCGAATCCAACTCCGATCTTTTTGAGAAATATAAAGAAAAAATACCTGTAGTGCGCATCAATGGAAAAGAAAACTTCGTATATAAAGTGCACGAAATAACTTTAAGAAAAAAACTAGAAAAACTTATTTAATAATTTGCTTTGTAGGAATGGAGAATAGCAATGGTAGAAAAAACTGCATTGACTGAACAGGAATTGGAAGAGAAGCTAAAAGATATGGCACCAGAATGGAAAACAGGCAAAAACGAAAAAGGGGTATCTTTTATTCAGCGGGTACACCATGCTTCAAAGTTTATGCANGGAATTGATTTTGTCGGTAAAGTTGCGGAGGCTGCAGAAGAAAACAATCATCATCCCGATATCATCATAAACTACAAACGAATTTCCATCCGTTATTGGACGCATACAGCGAGTGGGGTNACCCTGGCAGATATTCAAATGGCACAAAAAATCGATCCGTTATTTTAACCGCCCTGAACCTCAGCCTGCATAATGTCATCCANGGTTTGACGTTTTCGGGTCAGCGTGCAAATATCACCATCGATAATTACTTCGGGAATTANAGGCTGGGAATTATAGTTCGAAGACATGACATGACCATAGGCCCCTGCCCCTCCAATTACGATGCAGTCACCTGACTTAGGCATAGGTAATTTTCTTGGAACCGGTTCTTCATCCTTCTGNGTTAATACATCTCCAGATTCACAGACGGGACCAGCGATAATCAAATTTTGTTCCGGACCCAACTCTTCTCCATCAAACCAGATGGGATGAAAAGAACCATATGCCATTGGCCGGATTAAATGGCAAAAACCAACATTTGTTAAAACATAATCGATTCGTTTTCCCTCTTCGTCAAAAGTGTGATTAAGAGATCGCACTTCGCCGATCAAATATCCACATCCTGCTACAAAGCGTCTTCCCGGCTCTATCTCACAAACCACTTCCCTGCCGAAATGTTCTCTAAGAACTTTCGCTCTCTCATCNATAATTGCTTTATANCCCGTAATATCTTCCTGCGGTTGATCNGGATCATACTGNTAAGGTAAACCACCTCCAAAATTAATGGTTTCTACATCTGGAAATTCTTTAGCAAATTCTACNAATTTNCCTGTAATACGCTTAAGGTGTTCCATATCTCCACCAGAACCAATATGCATATGCACACCAGATAGNGTCAGATTATATTTTTTNAGTAATTGCTTGACCTCNTCCAGGTTTTGGTACCAGATGCCATGTTTACTATAGGGTCCACCTGTATTGGTTTTTTTGGAGTGCCCTGCTCCCTCTCCCGGATTAATACGAATAGATATTTTTGGTGAACCAGTGGTCTGTTTTTTTAAAGCCTGACCATACTCTTCGACCATTCCTAATGTGCCGCAGTTACAATAAATATTATTTTCCAAACAATAGTTCACATCATTGGAATTAAAAAAAACATCGCTGGTGAAGCAAATATCTTCGGCTTTATAACCCGCTCTAAGAGCACGCTGTACTTCATATACACTAACCGCATCTATTTTTACTCCATTGGCCAACATCTCTTGTAAAATTCTTACATTGGAAGAAGCTTTCATTGCGTAACGAGTGACAGGAGATAGTTTTTTTATTTCTTGGATGGCCCNACGCAAAATTTCCAAACTATATACATAAACAGGAGTACCAAACTTACTGGCGATCTCCCGAACTTCGACTTTTTCAATTTTCATTTTAATCTCGTATTTACAGTGTTGATTCAGTTAAACAGTCCAAAGTTTATAGCACAGTTTTGCAAAACAAAAATAACGNTTTGTTTTCAATTGACATTTAAACACTTTAAGGTAATTTGAATAAATTCAAATAATAAGTTTATATTGTAAAAAAGGACTCTCCTAAATGCCGAAGTGGACCATTGAAGAAGCCCGCGAGCACTATAACATCCGGGGCTGGGGTGCAGGCTATTTCGATATCAATNCNAAAGGAAATATTGTAGTACGCCCTAANCGAAAAAACAAACATGACATAGANCTTAAGAANCTGGTCGATGACATTCAGTCGAAAGGTTATTCTCTCCCTGTCCTCATCCGTTTTTCAGATATTCTAAAAGCCAGCATCGCAAACCTTGCCAATTCTTTTCAACGCTCNATCGATGAATACAAATATAATGGTAAATACCACGGNGTATATCCGATCAAGGTCAACCAGCAAAGACAGGTTGTTGAAGAAATTGTCAAATTTGGTCAGCCCTACAACATCGGACTCGAAGCCGGNTCCAAACCCGAATTACACGCTATCCTTGCTATTTTGGATAACCCGGAAGCTCTGCTTGTTTGCAACGGCTACAAAGATGAATCATTTATCAGGCTTGCATTGATGAGCCAGAAGCTGGGCAAAAAAGTTTTTATCGTAGTAGAAAAGCTCGATGAATTATCCCTTATAGATAAAGTCGCCAAAGATCTTGGTGTAAAACCGAATATTGGTTTGCGCATCAAACTATTGAGCACCGGGCAAGGTCGTTGGTCCTCTTCAGCAGGCGAATACTCAAAATTNGGTTTAAATTCGATAGAGCTGATGGAAGCTTTGCAAATAGCCAAAGACAATAGCATTCTCGACTGTATCAAATTAATACATTTTCATTTAGGTAGTCAGGTCACTAATATCCGTCGCATCAAAAGCAGCTTGCAGGAAGTGGGAAGATTTTATTCTGAGCTAATGAAGTTTGGTTGCAACATTGAGCATATTGATGTCGGGGGAGGATTAGGAGTAGATTACGATGGTTCTCGTTCTACTTTTGCATCCAGCACCAATTATTCAGTGCAAGAGTATGCCAACGATGTCGTATACCACCTTTTAGAAATCTGTAATAAGGAAAACCTACCGCATCCAAACATTATCTCTGAATCAGGACGAGCCATGACCGCACACCATTCAATACTAGTGGTAAACGTTCTCGATGTTACCAGCTTTCCTGAATGGAGTAATACCATCGAAGTCAAAGATNATGCTCCNGAAGTGGTAAAAGAAATTTTTTATGTGCTCGACTCCNCTTCGAACAAAAATCTAATTGAATCCTGGCATGATGCGGTCCATTTAAAAGAGGAGGCACAAAACCAATTTCTTTTAGGGATCATTTCCCTTGAAAATAGAGCTCTGTCGGAAAGAATCTTCTGGGGTATTTGTCGAAAAATTGAACAACTCAGCTCTCGCTTGAAATTCATGCCCGACGAGATCCGCAGCTTAAAAACCACACTCGCAGATAAATACTTCTGTAATTTTTCTGTTTTTCAATCCGTTCCTGATTCTTGGGCTATTGACCAGGTTTTTCCAGTAGTACCCATCTACCGATTGAACGAAGAACCCTCGCGCGATGCCACNCTCGAAGATATTACCTGCGATTCAGACGGCAGGATAGACAATTTCATAGGTAGTCATCGTGGTACAGAAAGAACNCTGCGCGTCCATAATCTGGAACCCGGTGAAACTTACCCTCTTTGTATTTTTTTAACCGGAGCGTACCAGGAAATTCTTGGCGATCTACATAATTTGTTTGGTGATACCAATACCGTTCATGTTTCTCTTAANGAAGATGGCACATTAAATTATGAACAGATTATTGAAGGTGAAGATGTAACCGATGTGCTCGATTATGTTCANTTCTCAGCAGACGAGCTTGCAGGNCGTATTGATGGTTTTCTTATTGGCTGTGTGCAGCGAGGGATTGTCACACAAAAAGAGGCGAATGATTTTTCAAATCTATATAAAGAGGGTTTAGAGGGTTACACCTATTTGGTAGATCCCGATAGGGCTCATAAAAAATAATCCATATCAATTATTTGATATTTGCAAATCNCTTATTTTCTGTATCCTTTTTTTATTGGTCGGATGAGTGGAAAAATAACTTGCCTTTTTAGACTTACCTCCTGATTTTTTTTGAAGNACGTTTAAAAGTTGAAGATAGTATTCGGTTGAAAGGCCAGCTTTATTTAAATATCCAACTCCAACTTTATCCGCTTCCAGTTCTTGAGGGCGGGAAAACCCATTCACAACTACTGGCTTAACTAAATATTCGCTATANCCTGCTCCNGGAACAAACATATTCAACACAGAAAATCCAATCGATGTCAGAATAGAAACTCCTAGTTTAGTGTAATAATGTCCCGATTTTAAATGGGCAATCTCATGCGCTGCTACGGCGACGCGCTGCTCCTTCGTCAACTCGTGAAGAAAGTTTGCAGTAATGTGTACTTTATTTCCAGTGGTCACCCAAGCATTGGAGAAGTTATCGTAATGCACCACAGCAACAAANTCTTCATCAGGAAAGTTTGCCAANGCAATCGTATCTATNGCTGTTTTCCACAAGGAAATATCATAAGCGCATCCAGCACAATCTTTTTTATGCGTAGATTGGCAAGCAGCTAATAAGAAAATTATCAGAAAAAATATGAAAGTTTTTTTCATAGATGTTGCNAGGGCTATTGAAGGAATTACAATTGTCCTTTTTGCAAAATATCTACCATCTCTTGGTGNACCAGCCCATTNCTGACAAGAATTTCCTGATCATAAATATTGGTCGGAGTACCATCAAATTTACTAGCCTTACCACCNGCCTCTAGAACAATCAGTAGTCCCGCGGCGACATCCCACGGATGAAGCATCCGCTCCCAGAACCCTTCAAAGCGGCCCATCGCCGTATAAACTAAGTCCATAGCGGCAGAACCAGGGCGTCTCACGGCCTGGCAGGNTTTCATGAAATTGCAGAAATGATCAAGGTTATCTTTTTCCGATTTCACCACACGNGGTGCAAAACCTGTAACGAGTAAACTTTTTTTCAGAGTGGAAATAGTTGATACTTGAATGGGCTTGCCATTTAGTATTGCGCCCTGTCCTTTTTCGGCTACGAACAATTCATCAAGGCAAGGGTTATAGATGACCCCCACTTTCACTTCACCTTGTTGCTCCAAAGCAATGGAAACACAATAGCAGGGATAACCATGCGAATAGTTTAACGTTCCATCTAATGGATCAATGATCCACTTGCTAGATGAATCATTACCCTCTGAGTCACCTGATTCTTCTGCAAGAATATCGTGGTCGGGAAAAGTTTTTTTTATTCGGGTGATNACCGCTTTTTCGGCAAGGTGGTCTACTTCCGTAACCGGGTCATGAAATTCCTTGAAAGAAATTTTTCCAATATCGTTGGCACGCTCGCGAAGAATCTTTCCTGCTTGAAGCGCAGCTTCCACTGCGACGATGACCTCCTGGCTCATTCAAGCCACCCGCCACCGATAACGCAATCTTNCTGATAAAAAACAGCGGACTGACCAGGAGCTACAGATATTTGAGGCTGATCAAATTCCACGCGAACACGAGAGTCCTCTATCTTGGTAATCTTAGCAGGGACACTTTGATGACGATAACGAATTTGCACATCGGCNCGAGTCGACTCCTCCACATCCAGAGACCAAGTAACTTGTCCGACGANACAATTTGCTCNTTCCAATTCTTTTTTAGTNCCTACAGTTATGCGGTTATTGACGGGGTCGATATGTGTTACGAAATGNGGCTCTTTGAGTCCACCCAAGTTCAAACCTTTGCGTTGGCCAATTGTAAATGCGGGGTAGCCTTGATGTTTACCTAGTACTTCGCCTTTTGAGTTAACAATTTCCCCCTGCTTAAAGGCATCATCGTTTAATTGCTTGGCAATGAATTTCGGATAATCATTGTCAGGTATAAAGCATATTTCATGAGATTCGGCTTTGTCTGCCACATTTAACCCCAATTGCCGTGCTCGTTCGCGCACTTCATTTTTATCCATATCTCCTAAAGGAAACTCCANACGAGACAGCTGGTCCTGCGATAAATTGAAAAGGAAGTAACTCTGGTCTTTCCAGCGGTCACGTCCTCGGCGAACCAAAAANCTACCACTCTTATGCTTCACGATGGAGGCATAATGCCCAGTCGCNACTCGTTGCACCCCAAATGATTCTGCTTTTTGGATCATTTCATCAAACTTTAATTTTTGGTTACATAAGGTGCAAGGGATTGGAGTTCGNGCTTGCATATATTCAGAAATAAAATAATCGACCACTTCTTCTTTGAACTTTTTTTCCATGTTGAGAATATAAAAGGGAATACCTACTTTTTCTGCAACACGGCGCGCATCAGCAAGATCATCCAGCGAACAACATGTTCCAAATCGGTTATCCGACTCGGAATAGTTCCACAACTGCAAAGAGATACCAACAGCCTGGTAGCCCTTCTCTTTAATAATCGATGCGGCGACCGAGCTGTCAACTCCGCCACTCATGGCAATGACAATTTTATTTGAATCCTTCATAATCCCATTTCAAAAAATGATAGACAAGTATCACCCAAACGTCTGTCTTTAAAAGATTTCAGTCTACCATAACTTTCTTGTAATTTTGTCTTGTAGAAGTGCTCTACAACAACTGATCCATCCCTTTCTAATATATCAGGCAAGAGGATGAGAGAATTCTTGTACAAATTATCTTTAAAAGGTGGGTCGACATAAATTAAGTCGAAGTGAACACCTTTTTCTTTTAAAACCATTATAAATTCCAAAGCGCCCTGCTTAATTAATTGCCAGCGCTTTATTTGGTCTTCAGATATCATTCGACACTTTTCTAAATTACGAGTTATCAAAGCATTTGCAGTCGGGTTCTGCTCAACAAAAAAC
>NZYH01000059.1 GCA_002697825.1 Nitrospina sp.
AATATTTCATTTAGGTATGAATAAATATTGTTAAAAAAGAATTCCTTTCCTGAGCCGGTTTGACCATGAATTAAAAGACAGGGAAGGCCTGTGATGGTTTCTTTTAACTGTCGTTTTTCCCAGTTCAGCATACGATTACAAACTGATTCAACTACAGTTTGAATCTGGTAAACGAGAGAATGAATATTCTGGCTTTTACCAATTACATTGCCGAAATGATATGAAGATATATTGGGGTCTCTGTATTCAATATCCTGACGCAGTTGAACTATTTCTTGCTTTAAAATTTCGATTTGTTTGAGATTATGAACCTTAGGGCTAATCAGACTAGAGATGATTTGTAAAATTCTTTGGTGTTCGGGGGTAAAAAAATATTTACTAAAACTATCTTGGTTAATCACTCCTAATACATGATTNCCATGNATTATGGGNACNGCNAATTCGGATTTGATTTGTGATGAAAGNCTTTTATAAAACCCGCTTTGTTCATTNTCTACATTGGCTATNAGCGCAGGTCTTGCAGTATGTGCTACATATCCATTTAAAGATCTTTGGCCAAATGGAATATCTTCTCCCCCAATCGGTAGAGGAGGTATTTTGCTCTTCATCCACCCTCGTGATTTAGCTCCCACCAACTGGCCGGCTTCATCTTCTATTACCAGCCAGGGCCTTCCATCTATCATTTTAGATATTGCGATGGTTCCTGAATCAGCGCCTATTAATTCAGAGGTTTTTGCCANTATATTCCGNAAAAANGGNTGTAGNGTGTCTGTTGTATCTGATAATAACTCTTCAATTTCTCCTAAAACTTCAATCTCTACATGTTCTGGATTTTCTTCTAATATAAGCTTCTCAACCATTGCGGCATGGTTCTCAAGAAGGCGTTCCTCNAAATTGGTAAATTTATGTGGAGTATTAGTGTAGTAATTAACAACGCAGATTAATTGANATGAGTCGCTGTTGATTTTAGGTATTTGNTATAATGANACNAGATCAATCTGTTTGGCNACTGATTTACGGCTGAAACTTTTGCTCATTACATCTTCNATATATACTGCCTTTTGATTAGGATCTTTTGCTTTCAGTCCTTTGGATTTATCAAAAACAACAATCCTATTTATAAGATTTTCTTTGTGAATATCAATCTGTTCTCGGTTGTTGTAAATCAGTGAATCTTTTTTATTTTTTGAAAAAGCTGCTAGTATTTCTACTCGGTCACTGGGTTCTCGCATTTGTGATTTTGGATTTTGTATGGAGGNGGGTACCCACACAGATGCTAAAGCGAGTTTGTCAATCAATTGTACAGCGGAGCGCATCATTCTCCAGGCGGCTTCTTTTTTCCTCGCTAAATCTAAATGACGAGAGAAAGATATTTTTTGATGAAAACGTTTAGCGCGGTCCAGAACACTACTTATTTCAGAAAGTAAATTTANAATATCTTTTAACTGATTTTCACTCAGAAACTCACCTTCAGTTCCCCAATCCANACTAAGAGTACCAATTGGGCGAAACTGATGGGTAATGGGAAAAACAGCTGTAGCATTTATTTTAGATAGTTTTTCAAATGGATTTTGAATTTTTGCAAATCGGCCAGGTAATTTCCAGGAAAGAACTACTTCATTATTTATAAAAGCTTGGGAGATCAAAGATTCCTCAGGCGAAATAAATTTGGTAATAGGATCGGGTCGGNTTTGTCCNGTTACATATTGNCAGACCAGCATNCCTTCGTAGAGGTCTTCAAGGTTCACCCGAACCATTTTGCAATTATAAATATCCTTNAGTTGNGANCCTATAAGGTGNAGAATTTCAAATAAGCTTTCTTTGCCTAGTTTGGATATNGAGTTTTTAAGGTTTTCAAGTGTCATTAAAATAAAAATTGAGTAAAATTAATACACAATATATNNAATANNATACTATATTTAGAANAATTTAAGAANGATTTATTAAGACTTCTAAGAAAAAATGTCAAAAAATCGGCAAAAATCACCNNTTTAAACTTTCGTCAACTTTTTGAAATNAATAACCGTAAAGAATTTATATCAATAACCTGTTTAGTAATAGTGGTTTAAGCATTTTCTTTTATTACGCTTTTTTAATTTTCTATATGGCATAAGTTTTGCTTTATTTATAGAAAAGGAGAATGCTGTTATGTTGATTGATAAATTGTTATTTNCAAATGCGGTCCCCAAGGCGATGAAGAAGAGNCTAGATCTGTTGTCTGCCAGNCAAAATCTAATTTCTTCGAATATTGGTAATCTGGATACACCAGGTTTTAAAGCCAGCGATCTTGATTTTCAGGGACAATTGCGGAACGCTTTAGGAACCAAAGATCAATTAACCATTAAAGCAACAAATGACAAGCATTTTGGTCCAAAAACCTCAAATATTAGTAGCCTCAAGCCAGAACCTTTTGAAGAAGAAGATGCTGCAAAATCAAATGGAAATAATGTTAATGTAGATAAGGAAATGGCNAAATTGGCTGAGAACCAGATTGTNTANAACGCCACTATTCANTTGATGATGAAACGTGCATCAACAATCAGGGCAGCAATTACAGAACAGGCGCAATAAATANGTTTGGCTATTAATTTAGGTTTGATATAATTTCNTTNCTTTATTATTAAAATTNATGATTTATGAATGACATAACCCTTTCAAGTAATTTAAAAGCACTCCAGAGAGTAGGCCCNTCAAAAGGACTCAGTAACNCAGGTGAATCCAGCGGAACAGATGGACCNTCCTTTGCTGATACTCTTGCGCAATCACTTGATAAGGTAAATACGCTTCAGGAGAAAGCTGATGTTGCNATTCAGGATTTTATAACTGGGGANACACGAAATATTCATGAAACCATGCTGGCTGTAGGAAAAGCTGATTTGGCATTCAGGCTAACTATGCAGGTGAGGAACAAAATGGTAGAAGCCTATCAGGAAGTTATGAGAATGCAGGTTTGATGGAATTCTAAAAAATTAAATATGATGAATCCCTGGAGTTTTTTCCAGGGATTTTTTTTTGAGTTTGCTTGTGGTTGACAAGGACATTTTATTGGCAGATATTATTATGTAATTGTTATTNTAAATATTGAAATGTTCAAAGCCANTCGGGAGAAAAAAATGAAAAAGGGTTTTAAATCGATACTTATTATAAAAACTTGTTTCATTGCAATGTTGTTTGTCTCTAATTCTTCTTGGGCGCAGTCCGGAGGTCATGCTAGTGTNGGTTTGGGGCATGGTGAGGAAGGNTACTTGCATTTGCAGGAAATGATTAAACATTATGAATTCAGTTTGCAAATGCCTGATGCGAGTGATGAATTGAAAACTCATGCTCCTGTAACATTGCAGCATGCCAAGGAAGCAATAAAACATTACAATGAAGCATTAAAACATGGAAACGAATCTTTAGGCCGTCGAGGAAATATGGCTGAAGGTTCCGGAGGTGGAGGTCATCAAGAAGAGGGATCTTCACATAGTCACGAAGAAGGATCTCATTGATTTTTCAGATCTAGTTTTATTAAAAGATTTCTTGCCTTGATTTTTGTATAGAAAACCTTGGTATTCTTTTACACATTAGAATTTATGTGGTTTTTGATACTTGGTCATCCGGAAATTTCTATGGGAAGTTTGGAATCTTGGCTCCAGTCCCACCAAGAACCATCATAGTTCCTCACTTTGAAACCCAAGTAACGAAACACAAAATAGGCCATGGCAGAGCGAACCCCTCCAGTGCAATAAACAACAATCTCTTTGCCGTAAAGCACCCCTTCTTTTTCTAATAAACGGGATAATTCGTTGGCGGTTTTTAACATTCCATCCCTTTTAAAAAAATCAGGCCAATGTATATGTATAGCGTTTGGAATATGACCTCCTCTTGGAGAGCCATAAGGCGTAGAGCCAAGAAATTCTTCTTGGGTGCGATTATCTATTAATACATAGCTTTTATCATTTAAAACCTTTTTTATTAAATCTTTATCTGCTATTACTTTAGGATTTAAATGAATTTTTTCAGGTATTATTCTGGTTAACTTTCTTTCTTTTTGAAAACCACTTTCTAATTTCCCTCCAATTTTTTTCCATGCTTTTATTCCACCATCTAAAATTGAAACATGGGTAAAACCATAGCGTTCAAACATCCAGAAAAACCTCCCATCGGTTCTCCAAGGATCGGTAGGGTCTCCATATATAATGATTGATTGTTTTGGATCCAAGCCTAAATTTCCAAGTATATTCGAGATAAAGTTTTCATCATTAATTAACAAGCCTCTTATACTGTTGTTTTTTGATGTAAACTCTTTCCAGTTACTAAGGTTGATTGCCCCTGGAATATGACCCATTAGAAACTTAAATTTAGATCTTGTGTCTACAATTACTCTCTGTTCTGACGGTAGCTTTTTTAGAGTATCTCCCGTTACAAGCAACTTGGTATTTATTTGTGCTTGTTGGTTTTGTGGCACGGCTAAGCCTATTAAAAACATTACCAAAACCACCATTAAAACTAACCTTATTTTTCTTGACAAAATAAGGGTTGCGCTTGTACTATCAGGCTTCATTTTTTCTGTCGGTGTAGGTTTAGCCGGAGTATTTAAAGTGAAATTTGCTCACTGAAAANTTTTAAAACCATTTTCCCAGCCTCATAAAAATCTCACNATCGATTATAAACGATTTNATTGAGATCGAGGTAATTTACGAANGAATANGTTTAATTTTCATTTTANAAGTTAATTATGNCNGATGATCAAGGAAAAGAAAATAGTGCTTCNGATNGACTTGAAGAAATAAAAAAAGAAGAAAAAGAAGATGCTAGTAGCTATTATGAACAGGGTGAATCTAANGATAANATCAACGAGGAAGTCGAATTGAGTAAACCTGTGGAAAACNTGGATGAACAAAAAGAAGAAATGAATATGCTTAAAGCGGTGGCTTTTCTNGGGTTTGGAATGGCAGCTTTGNCAATCATTTTTATTTTATTCTTTGTCCGTGATTTAGACACTAGAGTAGTCGATGTGGATGGAGCCGTGACAAGTCTTGAACAAAAAATGGCTCCCCTTAGAAAACATGTCGATAGCAGCCTTGAGAAAGTAAATAAAGATATTTCAGGATTAAACAGCAAAATTGGCAATTATGAGCGAATTATGGCTGTAATGGAATTGAAAAGAGCACTTGTGACTGTACAAGAAATGTCTATGGGTGATTCTGCTCATGTAAAAGATAAATCCAATCAGGTNGTTGCAGGAATAGAGTCTCTCTTGGCAGAACTGGGAGATGGAACAAGCCCAGCTAAAATGCCAGGGGGTACAGTTAGTTTAGAAGAAGCACCGGTCAATTCTCAAGATGTACCGACCCAAGAACCCACAGAAGCGGAAACAGCAGTACATAAAGAACCAGAAACTGAAGAAGAGCAGCCGGCAAATACTGAAGAGGTTGCACCTGTAGTTGAAGAGACTGCTGCTGAAGCAATGGAAGAAGAAACGGAAGCCGGATTGGAAGAAGCCTCTGCCGAAGAAGGTGATGGAGAAGAAGAAGANGAAGAGGAAGAGGAAGAAGAATAATAAAAGTTATCCGTAGAATTACTTCACCCTTTAAAGTCCTCCGCATATGCCAGCCTTAAAATTAATTATTTATTTTATTGCAGCTATCCTTGTAGGATCTTTCGCTGTTCAAAATATGGGTTCCGTGGAAGTCAATTATTATGATTTTCGCTTAAATCTGCATACGTTGGAACTTCCTTTGGTAACAGCAGTCATGATTCCTCTAGGATTAGGATTGTTTGGTGCCTGGTGTATGTGGTTATCAAGCTGGATTAAAATGNGAATGGTGATCCGTAAACAAAATAAAACCATCTCNGCNATGGAAGAAGAATTAGAAATGCTGAGAAATACACCACAAATTCCCGCCCAAATCGAATCCACCACGGATTATTGAAATTACTAAATTTTTTTTGAAATATAATNTTGCTATTTTGTTTATAGTTAATTTCTAGTGGCAGGTTGTTGCTGGGTTAAGCAATGCACTCCACCTAATCCCCAAATAAGTGTTTGAGATGGAATGGGAATTATATCGCGGTTTGGGAAGAGTGGAGNCAAAATAGCAATTGCATGTTTATCGTTAGGGTGGTCATAGATTGGTACAAGTACAGATTTGTTTGAAATATAAAAATTTGCATAGCTNGCAGGTANGCGNTCTTCCCGACTNCCTAGNTATCCAGGCATAGGGAGTGGAACTATTTCTAAGGGNTTGTTGTCCTGATCAGTTACAGTTTTTAAATGGTCATAATTATTCTTTAGATTTCGATAATTAGAGTCGGTCTCGTTTTCTTCAACTGCACAGACAATTTTATTGGGACCCACAAAGCGAGCAATATTATCAACGTGTCCATCTGTATCATCGCCTTCAATTGCTCCGGTTAACCAGATAATTTTTGAAACCCCTAAATAATTCTCCAAAACCTTTTTCATTTCTTCGAAGCTAATCTTATTATTACGATTGGGATTCATAATACAAGATTGGGTNGTCATGCACGTACCTAATCCGTTGACGTCGATAGCTCCTCCTTCTAGTACAATCTCGGGTTTAAAGCACTGCAATCCTGATTCTTTTAATATGATTGTTCCNGCAAGATCATCCAGTTCCCATTTATATTTTCTTCCCCAAGAATCNAAGTTCCAATCATTGGCAGCGACTTTTCTTTTCCCATTTTTATCCTGGACAATAAAATTTGGGCCGTAATCACGAATCCAAGAGTCATTTGTAGGNATATCATGGAAGATGATATTTTCCATTTTTACGCCTTCATTTTTAAGACTTAATTTTACCGACCTTTCCATCTCTTCATTACTAACAAGAAGGTGAATGGTTTCATGAATTGCAAGATTCCTAACTATAGTTAGAAATTCGCTTTCAACCATTTGTTTGTCTTGCTTTGGCCAGGTCTCAGGGTTGTGGGGCCAGGTAAGCCATGTTGCAGAATGNGGTTCCCATTCTGCCGGCATGCGATATCCTAATGATGTAGGAGTTTCATTCATCTTAGCCTAAAAAGATTTTGTTTAGATTGTTATAGCAATCAATTCTACGGTCTCTTAAAAATGGCCAACTTTGCCGGGTGGCTTCGATTTCATCTAATTTGCAAGAGGCTATAATTATCTCTGCCTTGTTACCGCTGGCTTGTTTGATAAGCTTACCAAATGGATTGCATATAAANGAGTTTCCCCAGAAGGTTAGATCTTTTTCCTTTTGAACTCGATTAACAGAAGCGACAAATAAACCATTTGAAATCGCATGNGATTTTTGCATTATTTCCCAGGCTGAAATCTGTTGCTCAGATTCATTTAGATCACATTCCTGAAAACCTATTGCTGTTGGATAAAATAAAAATTGTGCTCCAGTTAAAGCNGCAAGTCTTGCCGCTTCTGGAAACCATTGGTCCCAACAAATTAAGACTGATANTTTGCCGTAGCGTGTGGAAAAACTTTTAAATCCGCTATCTCCTGGTGTGAAATAATATTTTTCATAAAAACAAGGATCATCCGGGATATGCATTTTTCGGTATACACCTGCAATACTTCCATCAGCATCAAGAATTACAGCGGAGTTGTGNTAAATCCCNTCTGTTCTTTTTTCAAATAAGGGTATGATCAAAACAATTTCAAGTTCTTTTGCCAACTGNGCAAAAGCATTACTTGTTGGTCCTGGTATNGGCTCTGCNAAGGAAAAATGTTTAGGGTTTTCTGTCTGACAAAAATAATTTGAGAGAAAAAGTTCAGGAAGGCAAATAATTTGGGCTTCTTGTTTAGCTGCATCGCGAATATATTGAGCGGCTGTCTGAAAATTGTGTTCTGGGTCTGAAGTACAAGCCATCTGTATCAAACCTATAGTCCGTATGTTAGAATCAATATTTTNCATTTTATTCAAAAAGAAAAAGTGGTAATTCCTACCCTGCATTCTGGTATGGTAATATATCATAACAGTTTTACTTATTGCTGAAGTCAGCCTTCCGATCTTTGATCAAANTTTTTAATTATTCCTTGGAATTATGGATTATTACCATGTGGGTTAAGCAAGCATTTAGAGATTATTACAAACCAAAANTAAAGCGAGAATTNAAACGTGANCCAAANCAGGAAGAAATGGATCAACGTTTTGAAGAGATTTATAGTCAGGTCAATTGCATACTATTGGCAGGAGTTTTNGAGGGCGTTGCCATTTATTTTTATGAGATAGCAAGNTTTTCCAAACAAGAGTTGGATGGTTTCAGAGAGCATCCGGAAGAATACCTATTTGAGCNGTTTGGTGGAGGTAACTATAAACTTAATTTTTATGAAGGTCCCTCATTTATTGTGTGCGTTAATTTCAAACCTAAAGGCGAACCTAAGTGGATTAACCTGCTACCTCAAAAAGCGGGAAAAAATCCTAACCCTGCCTGATTTGATACCCCAAATACATCCTATACGATGAACAAAAGCATTTCGATGCCAAGCGAAGAATTGTCGGTTCAATTACAACGGGTTCGACAAACCATTTTAAAATCGGGAAAGAAGATCTATGTTGAAGGACTTCGAGGTTCCGCAAGTGCCTATTTTATTTCTCAATTGCATCAATTAGAAAAAGGAAAAACCATATTAGTTATAACCAGCAATCAAAATCGTGCTGAATTGTTGATGGATGATTTGAAATATTTTTTCCATTACTTAAACTTGAAAACTAACGCTCTTTTTTTTCCATCCTGGGAGGTATTACCCTATGAGGATATTCCACCTCCTAATGAGGTTTCTGGTGAAAGGCTGGAAGTTATAAATCGATTAAGAAATAGTGAGAATCTTTTTATAGTTGCACCCGTTGAATCAATCATGCAAACGGTTGTTCCTAAAAAATGGCTTGAAACAAAGGTGTTTGAACTCAGGCTCAATGACCAATTAGAACGTGAGCTTTTAGAAGCCAGCTTGATTGATAATGGATTTGTAAGATCCCCACTCGTAGAAAATAGATGTGAGTTTAGCGTGCGAGGCGATATCGTAGATTTTTTTCAATCAGGCGCTGTTAATCCTGTTCGGATAGAATTTTTTGGCGATATTGTAGATTCAATTCGTGAGTTTGATGTTTTTTCTCAGATTTCTACAAAAACATTAAAGAGTATTCATATTCTCCCTGTTCGAGAACTTTGTTTAGATGATGCTGAAATTCAAAAAGGATTGAAGACAATTTTGAAATTATCGGAGGAAATGGGATTGAATGTATCAAAAACAAGAGCGATTCAGGAGCGAATAGAAAATTTAGGTTGTTTCGCNGAGCCACAGTTTTTGGCACCATTTTTTTTCGATAGAAGGGAAACAATTTTCGAATACTTGCCTCAGGATACGATCGTTTTATTGGATGAACCGGATTTANTGAAGAAAAATAGTCTTGANTTCGAAGATCTAATTCGTTCTGAATACAATAATTGTCTAGATAAGGNCTTTATTGCACCCGAGGTAGAGAAACTATATTGCTTATATGCAGGGTTAGAGAAAAAATTTATGGATTTTCATGGTCCCGTTATTTTGAACTCTCTAAAAATGACAGAGAAAAATAATTTAAANATTAAGCAGATCCCTCAAATGGTGGGTAATTTGGATTTATTTTCNGACCAAATTGCNAGATGGAAAAAAGATGAACAAAAAATCGTGATCGTTGCTCCGACAAAAACACATATCGACCGTATTTACGAGTTAATGCATGAATTGGACTTTGAAGTCGATGTNGANTTTGGNAAATTAAGTGAAGGTTTCCATTTTAAATCGGCTAATTTGGTTTTTGTCGCAGACCATGAGATTTTTGGTAGGTCATCCAAACTTCGCCGTAAAAGAAAATCTAATACCCAAAGCTTTCAAAGNGGTTTGAAAGATCTACAAAAAGGGGATTATCTTGTTCATGTGGATTATGGGATTGGTGTTTATTTAGGAATTAAAGAAATCAGAACGGGATTGGGAAGCGGGGAGTTTCTGCATATTCAGTATGCAGATGACGAGAAATTGTATCTTCCCATGGAGGGATTGGGTTTTGTTCAAAAATATGTGGGTNCATCTGAATCACCTCCTCCTTTAAGTAAAATGGGCGGAATTGCCTGGAAGAGACAAAAGAGTAAAGTTAAGAAAGCAATTGAGGAGATGGCAGGTGATTTATTGAAACTTTATGCATCCCGAAAAATGGCAAAAGGCCATTCCTACTCAGCAAACACACTGCTCATGAGAGAGTTTGCAAATTCNTTTGAATATGAAGAAACNGATGATCAATTAAAAGCGATCGAAGAAGTTGAAAATGATCTGGAGAAAGACAAACCTACAGATCGTNTAATTTGTGGTGATGTAGGTTATGGNAAAACNGAAGTAGCNATGAGGGCTGCTTTCAAAGCGATCTTAGATAAAAAGCAAGTNGCTGTTTTAGTNCCTACAACTATACTTGCTCAGCAACATTTACANACCTTTCAGGAACGNTTCAGAGAATATCCTGTAACTATAGATATGGTAAATCGCTTTAGGTCACCCAGAGAGCAGAAGGTCACNTTGGANAAATTACAAAAAGGAGAGTTGGATATCATTATAGGNACGCATCGATTGCTATCCAAGGATGTTNAATTTTCTTCCTTAGGGTTGATCGTGGTGGATGAAGAGCAAAGATTTGGAGTTAAGCATAAGGAAAAACTAAAGAAGCTAAGAAACTCAGTAGATATTTTAACACTCACAGCAACCCCCATACCACGAACCTTACATTTTTCATTAATGGGAGTGCGTGACCTGAGTGTTATCGAAACCCCTCCTTTAGATCGTCTTGCNATCAAAACGTTTATTAGGAAGTTTGATGAGGATGTTATCCGTCAAGCTATATTGAGTGAGGTTGGTAGAGGAGGCCAAGTATTTTTTGTGCACAATAAAATTCANAGCATTCATTCTATCGCTGAATTAATAAGAAGGTTGGTTCCGGGAGTCAGTATTGATATAGCTCATGGTCNATTACCCGAACATCAACTGGAAAAGGTAATGAAAAAATTTNTANATAAAGAGATAGATGTTTTACTTAGNACTTCCATTGTTGAATCGGGNTTAGATATTCCTTCCGCAAATACGATTATCATTAATCGCGCTGACCAGTTTGGGTTGGCTCAGCTTTATCAGTTACGTGGGCGAGTNGGNAGATANAAGCATCAAGCCTATGCATATTTATTAATTCCAGGGACTGATGCATTGACTGGTGAAGCACGAAAAAGACTTGCTGCTATGGAAGAATTAAGCGAATTGGGCGCGGGGTTTCAATTAGCGGCTCGAGATATGGANATCAGGGGTGTTGGGAATATGCTTGGAAGTGATCAATCAGGGCATATAGCATCTATAGGATTCGATCTTTATTGCAAATTAGTTGAAGATATGATCAAGGATATACGCGGTGAAAAAGTTGAGCCTAGGATAGAAACGGAAATTGATTTGTTTATNAAGGGATATATTCCAAATGATTATGTGCCNGANCTNAATCAAAGGTTGGAGNTATATCGNCGCATTCAAATNATNAGTAGNANAAAAGAGTGTTTTGAATTATCTAGAGAAATNATTGATCGATTTGGTCCTTATCCNGANTCTGTTGAAAAACTGATGANNTTACTTGANATACGCGTGTTATGNCAGTCATTACATATAAGTAAAGCAAAAATTAATAANAGAGAGTTNNTTTTAACTTTNCTTCCTACTACCTCTTTGAATAANCAGANNCTTNTTCCTCTATTCGATAAAAGTTTTAAAATTATTTCAGAGTTTAAAATAGGNATTCTACTNGATAGNAANGGNTGGAAATCTGATTGCAANATANTNTTATNCTATTTNCAAAAACTTTCAGNATCCTTGATTNTAAAGTAAGCATGAAAAGAAACCGAATAAANAGANNATCNATAATTATAGTATTACTTTTATTTATTAATTCTTGTTTTAATGAGAATGAATTANTAGATTCTGTTNCTGACAATGAAGTTCTGTTGATAATTAATGATGAGAATATTACATCAAAAATATTTAAAAAAGTGTTTGAAACGCAGAGAAAAATTTTCAGGGTTCAGGATCCAAAGGATTTAAAGCCGGAGGAGTTGGCTTGGGTGAAAAATAGAGTGATTGATGAAATAGTTAAAAACTCTTTGCTCTCACAGGAGATAGAAAAAAATAATATAAATATTGGAGAAAACATATTAAATCGTGCATTAAAAGATGCAAGAGAGGGATACCCAGATGGGATTTTTGCAAAAACTTTGGAATTGGAAAATATTTCCATTGATGATTGGGAGGGTGCAATAAAAACTAATCTTCTTACAAATAAATTGATTGAACAGCAGGTCAATAGT